>CALHUZ010000241.1 GCA_938039305.1 uncultured Saprospiraceae bacterium | reverse complement strand
ATCATCGTCACTGAAGATTACAATGTCTATACCTTCGAACCTGCTCATGGAAGGAGATTTAGCAACAACGAGTCCGTCTGATTCAAAAGATCTTAGCCAACCTTGAATAGTAGCCCCCTTGATTCCTGTATGAGCCTTGAGGGCTGTAATGTCTAAGTCAAGCTCATCGTCTATAAGACATAACATGATCACATCAGCTGTTGAATTTAACGTGTCTTTGTCAACCGGGATGATGGCAGCGCGTTCTAAGCAGTATTGAGTGCGACCATTTTCATGGTAAATATTTTCAAAGACTGTAGTCTTTTTAGCTGGAAAGATCGTAAGGTCGATACCAAGATCCTTGAATCTATTTTCAAACAGAAAGTCTTCTCCATAACTTGAAAGAAGGCTGATCTGATCACAAAGTTGTCGTGCGACGATAGTACTGTAAGAAGCAGTGCCGCCTAAGATAAAACCGTCATCAGTCTTGTCATGGCAGACATGACCTATCAGTTGTATTTGATTAACTACTGACAATTTTTTATTCGATCTTGTATCTTATCAATAGGTAGAATTGATTGATCGCCCCAAGTGTGGCTCATATAGTTAATCAGATTGCTAAGCTCTGCTTCTCTCAGGTGGCTGAATCCTGGCATTTGAACCGTTGATATCTGTGAGCTTTGTCGACCATTGAGAATGAGACATGGAAGCTCACTTATATTTCCATAAAGGTAGCTTGATTTAGTTATGGATGGGTAAATCTCTCCAAGTCCTTGGCCATTCTCCATATGACAATTAGCGCAATAGGCAGTATATATTCTTTTGCCTTGGCCATATTTCTCTTGTTGGCATGAAGCCCAGATACTCATGGCGATAAGTACAATGATGATTCCTTTATTCATAAGTAGCTCTCAGCTGATCTATAGTTTTTATGAATTCAGACACAGCGTTCTTATCCATACCATCACAAAAGCCCCTGATCTTTGCTTCTTTATCAAGTAAGATGATCTTGCCGCTATGATCAAAGCCACCAGGGGCATCTGGTGATTCTAATGCCGCCACAAAGTAATCCTCATTGGCTATGGTCAAGACTTCTTCCTTGGGGCCTCGCAAGAAGTGCCATATAGATGGATCGGCACCTATTTTATCCGCATAAGTCTTCAATACGGATATGCTATCTCTCTTAGGGTCCAAGGTATGGGCTAACAGCATAACATCACCATAGTCGGCTACATGATCTTGTATTCTTTTCATCTGAGCAGTAACATAAGGACAGATAGATGGACAAGAAGTAAAGAAGAAGTCAACTATGTGGATTTTACCTTTGTATGTGTCATTTGTTACCGTTTCTCCGAGCTGATTTTGAAAGCTAAAAGGACGGATGCTGTGGACTATTTTACTTCCATCAAGATCTTCTCGATCACCTATGAAGGGTAGAGTTTCTTGGGTTGATTTTCCACAGGACAAAAGCAATAATAAAAAACCAAATATCAAATATGATCTCATAATTTTAAGTATTGTCGGGCTTTATCAATAGTCTCGAGCATAGTCTTTTTGACAACTTGCACAGATGTCATCTGATCTCTAAGATAGATTTTGTAATCGGTATCAGTGTTAGGCTTGTCATAGCCTGCCATCCAATCCATCATAATTTCATCTGCTGCATCGAGTTCAGTTATTAGTGCTATTGCCTCAGTATCATCTTTCATGACTTTAAGCTTTTTCTTGAGCTGATAGATGTCTTTCATCTTAGGCATAACTTCATCGTGTATCACCATGATTGCCTCATGTTGTTCGTTGATATATCTCTGTTCTGGGGTATCTGGCTTACACTGAGAAAACGCAATAGAACAAAGGATGACAAGAAGTAATAAATGCTTGTGAGTAAACTTCATATTTCATGTGTGTTTTGCGACATTGCACAAATTTAAATAGATACATCAAACAAACACTTTGAGAGAATTACTGTTTAACCTTTAGAATGGATATGAATAAGAAGAAAGTCATTGTTTGGTTTCGAAACGACCTCCGAGTACATGATAATGAAGCGTTGCAAGATGCTTTGGATGCAGGTGATGAGATTTACCCAGTTTATGTATTTGATGATCGAGTATTCAAAGAGCATACGGATTTTAATCTAAGGAAGACAGGTAAGTTCAGAGCAAGATTTATCATCGAGTGTGTAGAGGTATTGAGATCTTCTTTACAAGGTCTTGGGACGGATCTGATTATCCGGAGTGGTATTCCCGAAGATGTAGTGTTTGAATTGGCCAAAGAGCTTAAGACCAGTTGGGTCTTTTGTAACAGAGAGCGAACGAGAGAAGAACTCAATGCTCAAGATAGGTTAGAGCAAAACTTGTGGGCGATAGGTCAAGAGGTAAGATATTCGAGAGGGAAGATGCTTTATTATACTGCTGACCTTCCTTTCCCAATCACACATACTCCAGAGGTTTTTACTCAGTTTAGAAAAGAGGTCGAAAAAATCGTACCTGTGAGGCTACCGATCGAGAAGCCTGATGCTATTGCGAAATACAGTATAGTTATAGAAAGTGGTGACATACCCGAAATGAAAGACTTTGGTTTTCGAAGTGATGAACTAGAGAACATGGATGAGTCTTTATATAAAGGAGGTGAACTTGAAGGACTAAAAAGATTGAACTACTATCTGTGGGAGACAGATCTGATAAGGGATTATAAAGAAACTCGAAATGGTCTTCTTGGAAAAGATTACTCTTCAAAGCTGTCAGCTTATTTAGCTCATGGTTGTCTTTCTCCCAAAACTGTGTATCATGAGATAAAAAGGTATGAGCAAGAAAGGGTAAAGAATGATAGTACCTATCACCTTTTCTTTGAACTTCTCTGGCGAGACTTTTTCAGATTAATGGGAAAAAAACATGGAGATAAAATTTTTCTAAAAGGAGGTATTAAAGAAGAGGTAGATAAAGAGTTGCAGGAAGATGAAGGGTTGTTTAGAATATGGTGTGAAGGTAGAACAGGGATGCCATTTGTAGATGCGGCTATGCTTGAATTAAATACAACAGGCTATATGTCCAATAGATCTCGACAAAATGTTGCAAGTTTTTTAGTCAATGACTTAAAAATCAACTGGCAGATGGGAGCTGCGTATTTTGAATCTCAATTGCTTGACTATGATCCTTGTAGTAATTGGTGTAATTGGAATTATATATCGGGTGTAGGCAATGATCCGAAAGAAGGGCGATATTTTAATATGCATACTCAAGCTAAAAAATATGACTCTAATGGTGATTTTGTAAAACATTGGATTCCAGCTTTACGCAATATCCCTGCAGATAAAGTGCATCAACCATTCTTGCTAACAGACGAAGAGCAAGTTGAGTATAATTGTATTTTGCAAAAGGACTATCCCGATCTTTGTGTCAAGAAGGAGAGTTATATCAAATCTTAAGGCCTTGACTTCAGTTTCTTTTAATCAATGATTAATAACTGATTACCTTTAAAGTATTCTGAGAAAGTCGAGCTTTTAAGAATTGAGAAATTCTTTCATCGTTAGTATCTCTTAACGATGTTGAGATGTTGTTCCATTTTATGAAAACCGTAGGTATATCGTGCTTGGTGCTATCGAAATCTGTGAAGTGAGTATTGGCCAGACCCAATTCTTCTATGTCTGGATATAGAGAGTGGATCTCATCCTTTATTTTATCAAATAGCGAGCTGTCGATATGGGCTTCTCTATAGTAAGAAACCAAGTTGGAATAATCAATTTTCTCTTTTCTACTCTTCTCCAATTCTTCAGAGATGAACTCCAAGTTTTGTTCTATCAATTCTACGTCATCTAATCTTACATCTGATGTAGAGATTATTTTTATTGTAAGATTGTCCAGCCCTATTTCAGTTAAGCACTTTTGATATTCTGGTATGTTATCAGATGAGATGGCATCACCATAGACCTTAAGATATAGATTTCTATTGCCAGTTGAATCTGCTGCACCTAGAGAATGGTTGTCAAGATATATTCCGTCACTTTGCAAACATTCAGTTTTGAATAATTCAAGACTGTTTTTTAATCTGAGGTTATTGATGACATTTTTGAAAATAAAGAAACTGGGTACAACCAAGGCTAAGCTGAAGCCAATGATAAGTGCTATATTCTTCCGTTCTATTTTCTCATCCAGGTAATGTCTGTAAGGGAAATTTAAAAATCTAACTATTATGAATGTAGACAGTGCTACGAAAAAGGTGTTCAAAAAGAAGAGATAGAAAGAAGCCGAGGCTATTTTCCAACTTCCTGCTGCCAACCCATATCCTGTCACACATAGCGGTGGCATAAGAGCTGTGGCGATTGCAACACCAGGGATTGTAGTTGAAATGTCCTTTCGGGCTATGCTAATGATACCGGCAAATCCCCCAAATATGGCCACAAAAATATCTAAGAAGGTAGGCTCTGTTCGAGCAGATATCTCAGATGTAATGTTATTAAACGGAGTTATTTCAAAATAGATATAGCTCGTTAATACTGCGATGACAATAGCTATAGCAAAGTGAGCCAAGGATCCCCTTAGCGTTTCCATATCGTTGATGCCTACAGAAAGACCTATACCCAAAATGGGAGACATGAGGGGTGAGATCAGCATGGCCCCTATTATCAATGCCTGAGAGTTTGTGCTGAGTCCTATAGAAGCTATAACAATAGAACACATCAGCATCCAAGAGTTAGCTCCTGCTAATGATCTCTTTTTCTTAATATCCTCTATAGTTGCTTCCGCATCAACACCATGTCGGAGATCTATAACACCTATAAAATATTCCTTTAGATAAGCAGTTACATTGCCAAAACCAAATGACGTAGCTTCTTCGCTTTGATTGCTTGCAGTGCCTTCCTTAGGCGGCGTCATGTACTAATTGTTTGTTACTTAAGACGAGTGTTCGATCACATCGACTGGCAATATCAGAACTATGTGTGACAAGGACAAATGTTTGATTGTAATCTCTTCTTAATTTCATCAATAGTTGAAACAAATCTTCGGAAGTGTGATCATCAAGATTTCCAGTAGGTTCATCTGCGAAGACGATATCAGGATTGTTAATAAGCGATCGTGCGATAGCAACTCTCTGCTGCTCTCCGCCTGAGAGTTGATTAGGTTTGTGATCGAGCCTTTCTCCTAAGCCTAAATAACCTAATAGCTCTGTTGCTCGCGCTATAGTTTCTGCTTCGTCTTTACCATATATAAATGCTGGGATACAAACATTTTCAAGGGCCGTAAACTCTCCAAGCAAATGGTGAAACTGGAAAATGAAACCAATCCGCTGATTCCGAAAATTTGCTAGCTCTTTATCGTTAAGTGTTGTTATTTCTATATCCGAAATTTTAATACTTCCTGAGTCTGGAGTATCGAGCGTTCCCAAGAGGTGAAGTAGGGTGCTTTTTCCACTACCGCTTTTTCCTACTATAGCTGCGATTTCGTTTTTCTTAATCTCGATGTTGAGATTTTGCAACACGTTTAAGTTGCCATATGACTTCGTTATATTCTGACCTATGAGCATGGTAGTATTGGATTATGTTCGGGGTACAACAAAGATAGTCTAAATAATGTCATATTACACTTCTGAATAATATGTATTAGACTTAAAAATTGAGTTAAAGTAACAGCGTCTAATTGAAAATTTAGGGTAAACCCTTCAGAAAGAATGTTTAAATCAAAATTTCAGATATCCAAAAAGTGTCAAGTTGCCGTTTGTAGTTTTGAAGGCGCCGCCGATCTGATCTTCTTTGGCGATACTGGATAAGCTATTACTATAATTGGCTCCAAAGCCTAATCCGGATAACTCTATAGCTACACCGAAGTTAACACCCCAGTCTGATTTGTTTAGACGGCTGTCTAAGTTGTCAATAAAACCAGAGCTTGTATTAAGCAAATAGCCAAAATATGGACCGGCCTCTCCGATTATTCCAAAGCTATCTCCTCCTAACTTTATGGCTAAGTTCACTGGAACTTCTAAATAGTGTAAGTTAGTATTACCTGTAGCACCTGCAGTTTCACTTTTACCACCTTTAACATGATATAATAATGCAGGTCGAAGTCTTATTCTCAAGAGACTTATGTCTCCTTGCAGTCCAAGGTGATATCCAATCTTTGATCCAGAACCAAAATCTACGTTATCTCCATCAACGGAAACATTAGAGTAGTTTAAACCTCCTCTAAATGCAACTTGACTTGTAAGAGTAAATGCTGAAATACTCAGTAGGGCAATTAATAGTATTCGATACATGCTTATTCTTTAATTGTTGACGATTAGAATAGATAACGCATGAGAAATGAAAAAAGATATGTTAGTTACTTAAACCTTTGTTTCTTGATGGCTCTTATAAAGATTGATAAGCTGATCTATAAGTGACAGAACTTCCGCATTTTTGTAGCCAGTGAGAATACTCCAGTTAACAAAGAAATTTCCTTTTCCTCGTAAAGATGGTGAAGCATGGGCTGTGCTTGCCTTAGCAGAAGGGCTGGTCAAAGCAGGAGCTATCATTGATTTGTTTTCTATCAGCTCTGACAACGATCATTCAGAGCATGAATCCATAGAAGGTCTCAAGCGACTGAGTATATACAACCAGATTCGACTTGTAGAGGCAGATACAAGTCCAAACAAAGTAAAGGCATTAATCAACTTATTTGGTGGGAAGTCATATCATCAAGAGCGTTATGAACTCAAAAGCGTTTCTGATGAGTTAGCCGCATTTTCTAAGGGGAAAGAGTATGACTATGTTATAGCAGAGACTGTATATATGATGCCATTCGCTTTGGCATACGGAGATGCTGCAAGAGTCATACTACGAGCACATAACATCGAGCATCTTATCTGGAGAAGATATGCGAGCCGAAAAGGATTTTTAAAAGCGAAGTACTTTAAGCTTCAGTCCGAGAGATTGATGAAGTATGAATTGGAGATGATGGGTAAGGCAGATGCGATTTTACCATTATCCCATCATGACGATAATCTGATTCGGGATGGTCTATTGATAAAGACTAAGTCTCAAGTAGTTCCCATTGGTATGGATGTAATGGGGCCATTGACAAAAGACGAGGACGGGCTTCCATTGATTATTGGATTTATAGGTTCCTTGGATTGGCGACCAAATGCTGAAGGAATTAAATGGTTCATAGAAGAAGTTTGGCCATTGGTATTTAAATCAGATCGCGCAGTGAGATTCATGATAGCCGGAAGACCGGGGGGCGATACAGAGCTTTTTAAGAGTGTTGATGGGGTAGCAGTTGTAGGAGAAGTTGAAGATAGCGATCAGTTCATCAGAGCTCTTGATATTATGGTTGCACCTATCTTATCTGGAAGTGGTACAAGGGTGAAAATATTGCAATCATTAAGCATTGGGATTCCAGTAGTTGCAACAACTTTAGCAATGGAAGGGCTTGAGTTGCGGGATAAAAAAGAAATAATGGTTGCAGATGACCCAAGTGAATGGGCTATGGCAATAGATGAATTAGATAAGAATACGGAACTCTGGCAGTCGATGTCAAAAGGTGGACAGAGTTATCTGAAGAGTAATCATGATTTGATAAGCATCGGTTCAGCGGTTAAAAGCTTCATATCAGATATATGAAACCTAAAGTTGCAATACTTGCATCGCGCTTGCCTTGGCCACTTGTAAAAGGAGATAGCCTGAGACTATATGAACAAATAAAGGTCTTAGCTCAGTCATGCGAAATTCATCTTTACTGCTTGTCAGAAGAATATGCAGAGGGAGAAGCATATGAAGCATTAACGCCTTTCTGTACAAAAATCCATCTTTTTAGACTCTCAACGTTTCAGAGAAAAGTCAATATTGCGTTTTACTACCTTGGAAAACTTCCGATGCAGGTGCGATACTTCTTTGATCATCATATAAAGAAGCAGATTCAAAGCTCACTTTATGAGCTTAACCCTGATCACATCTATGTTCAGTTGATTAGGATGGCCCCATATGTTCAAGGTCTAAGAAGAAAAACTCCAATGACTTTAGATTTTATGGATAGTATGATTCTAAATGATCTTGCAGGTGGTTATCTCGATAAAGGTTTTAAAAGGATGTTGCTACATAGAGAAAGAAGGTTGGTTCGTGATTATGAAGCATGCATAACAGCATCCTTTGATCATCACTTTGTCATCTCTGAGCGTGATCGCGATATGCTTCCGATTAACATAAGAGAGCAAGTACAGATATTGAGTAATGGAGTTGATTCAGCTAAGTTTTCTTTAAACACAGATTTAGAAAGTAGAAGCTACGACATCTTATTTTGTGGCAACATGGCATATCCACCTAATATAGCTGCCGCTAAATATCTTATGAAAGATATTAGGCCTTTAGGTCCAGATATCAGTTGTCTGATTGCAGGTATAGAAGCTGAGCAATTAATGCAATACAAAGGAGCTGACAACTGTACGATCGTTGGTTATCAAGATAATATTCAGAGTATTTACGACAGTGGGCGCATCATGGTTGTTCCCATCTTTACTGGGTCTGGACAGCAGAACAAGGTCATAGAAGCGATGGCCTGCGGTGTGCCTTGTATTGTTACGTCATTTGTAAATCAAGCAATAAGGGCTGAGCCTGGTAAAGAAGTAATATTGGCGGATGATGCTGCGGCTTTTGTTACGTCCATAAATGACCTACTTTCGCACCCTGAGAAGATGAAAGACTTGTCGAAAGCAGGTAGGGTATTTGTTGAAAGAGGCTACAATTGGGAGTCTAATACGAAACCACTTGTAGACACGATTTTAAAAAGCAGTACAAGAGAACATGGCAGATAGAACGCTAAATACGATAGAAGAAGCAATAGAGGATATCCGCTTAGGAAAGGTGATCATCGTCGTAGATGACGAGGATAGAGAGAATGAAGGGGATTTTATCTGTGCAGCCGAAACGATCACACCTGAGATAGTCAACTTCATGGCTACATATGGAAGGGGGCTCATCTGTGCACCGATACTTGAGGAAAAGGCGAATGAGTTAGAGTTGCCTTTGATGGTAAATAAGAACACTGCGCTACATGAGACAGCTTTCACCGTTTCGATAGACCTTGATGGAGATGGAGTGACAACAGGAATTTCAGCAAGTGATCGAGCGAGAACACTACAGGTATTAGCGAAGACAGATTGTACGGCAAGTGACTTTGCAAGACCAGGGCATATATTTCCTTTAAGGGCTAAAAAAGGTGGCGTACTCAGAAGAACAGGCCATACTGAGGCAGCCATAGATCTTGCTACATTAGCGGGGTTACAACCTGTTGGTGTACTGATTGAGATCTTGAATGAGGATGGTTCTATGGCTCGGGTTCCAGATCTACTGAAGATAGCCGAACGCCATAATCTTAAGATGATATCTATCGAAGATCTTGTGGCATATCGCATGCGGATGGAGAGTATTGTAAAGGAAGTATATAGAACAACTCAGCAGAGTCCTTTTGGCGAGTTTTCTGTTTATGCCTTTGAGCAACTTACGACTGATGATGTGCACCTTGCCTTAGTGAAAGGTCGCGTTGATGCTAATGAAGATATACCAGTGAGGATGCATTCCTCATTTGCCGGAGAGCAAGTCTATAATCTGCTGTCGGATATTTCATCTCCTATTCAGCGGGCGTTAGAATACCTGAAAGATAAAGAGACTGGTATCATTGTCATTATGAGGCAGGAAGAACGCAATATGAATCTACTTTCAAGGCTAAGAGCTTTGGACGGTGGAACTGATCATAAGAAGACAACAAGTGAGATACAAAAGGATTTTGGGGTCGGAGCCCAAATACTCCGAAAGCTTGGTGTCAAGAAGATAAAACTGCTTTCGAGCAATCCTAAGAAAAGAATAGGTCTTGAAGGGTACGGCTTAGATATCGTAGGATATGAGTCTTTCTAATTAGATCAAGAGATTCGATTTCGGTATAAACTAAAACTCTGGACAGATTCTGTCTTCATTGTCATGCTCTCCGATATATGAAATGGAGAATTCGAATATACCTTGCCCTAAAGCAGTGCCACTTAACTGTCGTAAATGATAGTCATAGCTAAAGCCCATAAGTAGTCCTCGCTGCTCAAATCCAACTGTAAGGATAAGGTCAGTAGGTTGAAAAGTTGTCAGGTTGCTGCTGGATCTTATCCAACCGCCAAGATGAAAGGAAACTCTATCCTTTTCTAAAAAATTATATTTCAGATTAGTGCCAAGTATAGCCGTTGAAGCATTTGCTTGCTTTATGAATACTGCTCTGGGTTGTATAGAAAGAAGTTCACTTCTTTTGAGTGATAAGCCACCATGAACTGTCAGTTTTGCATTTAGCTTGAAGGGTAGATAGTCTTCTTGTAAGTTGAGATCTCGATTGAAAAATGAAATGTTAGGTTCATTTAGATGCTGGTATGCGACCCCAAAGTATAGGCCTTTATCAAGTTCTGGTTGTGAAGCAAAGTGGAGACCTAATGAAAAATCACCGTAACCTAAGGAGTTAGCAGGAAGTAATTCTGCAGTTGGTCCATTGAATTGATCAACACCGTTGAATTGATCTTGGAAGGTGAGATCTTCGTAGTTAACGCCTTTTTGACCTAAGCCAAACTGAAATCCAGCACTTAAGTATGAATTAGAAATACCACTAAGTAACTTATGATAAGCACCTGAGAATGCTAAATGGTTAGTGTTATAATCATATAGACCGACTCTGTCCGAAAAGAACTGAATGCCTACTGCAGCTTTGTCATTGCCACCATTTAACGATCCTCTCTTGTTTCTTATGGTAAGTTTAAGATCTCCTGAAGCCGTGAACGTCGTAAATGGTTTTTCAAGAGCTCCTGCCCACTGACTTCTGTAAGAGCTCATAAGTCTGTACGTACCAGAATGCGACCCAGTCAATGCAGGATTGAGATACATCGGAGTACTATAGAACTGGCTGAACTGTGCGTCTTGACTAATAGCCGACTCTACGAAAAGAAGGATCGGTAAGATCATTAACATTTTACCAATCCGCAGAATAACATTATTCATATGGCCTAAACGATCTATCAATGACTGTAGTATGATATAGGACCAAAGGAGTGGTCCTTCTCTATAATGTTGTGTCTAAGAGTTTCTATCTTGCGTATATAGATGTCAAGTATTTGAAGGGAAGAGTAACCACGATATTAACTGTTTGTCCGATTAGGGCAAAGGCCGATGATGCTTCAGAGATGGTTTCACAGCTATTGTTTGGCGAGACTGCATCGATCATCGATAAGCAAAAGGATAGTTGGTGTAAGATCCGACTAGACAACGATGGGTATGAAGGATGGATCGATCAAAAGCAACTCACTTCTGTTTCAGCTTCAAAAAGAGAAGATGTATCTGTGAGTGTTGAGCTCTTTGAGAAAATATTCGCTGATAAAGCCAGTACATGGATCACCTTAGGTGCAGAGTTAGCCGATTTCGATGGGATGGTGAGTCGTATAGATGATCAGCGATTTCGGTTCAGTGGTCAAGCAATTAAAGCGAAAGAGCTTGAGCCAGATCCAGAGTTGATAGAAAAGTTGGCCAAGCGTCTGCTCAATACACCTTATCTCTGGGGAGGCAGAACGCCACTAGGTATTGATTGCTCAGGGTTCAGTCAGCTCGTCTTTAAGTGTGCAGGTATCTCGATACTTCGTGATGCAAAAGATCAAGCCACACAAGGAGAAACGATAGACTTTGTATCAGCAGCTAAGTTGGGTGATTTAGCATTCTTTACGAAGAAGACAGACAGAATCACACATGTTGGAATTGTCCTTGATGATATGGAGATCATACATGCATCTGGAAAGGTGAGGATTGATAAGATGGATCACTATGGTATCTATAATCCAGAGATTGAGGAATACACGCACCGACTTAAGATTATAAAAAGGTACTTTTGAATATGTTTCATAACCCATTTCCATTTTGCCCTAAGTGTAAATCAGCTATGGCCCCAGGCCTGAATGATTATAATTCATGTTCTTCGGACTCCTGTTCTTTTGTTCAATATGAGAACCCGACACCTGTTGCTGCGGCTGTGGTAGAATATGGTGATAAGCAAGTTGTCTTAGGGCACAATGCTCTATGGCCAGCGGGGTGGTTTGGTCTGATCACTGGCTTTGTGGAGACTTATGAAGATCCTGCCTATACTGTAGTTCGCGAGGTTAAAGAGGAGATAGGCTTGGAGGCTGAGATTGTTTCATTCATCGGTCACTATACATTCAAGCGGATGAACCAATTGATCTTAGCCTATCATGTAAAAGCAACAGGAGATATTGTGCTTAGCGAGGAAATTGATGAGGTGAAAGTGGTTCCTTTCGATCAAGTCAAATATTGGCCGGCAGGAACTGGTTATGCATTGAGAGATTTACTGAAGTCTCAAGGATATGATCCGCAAGAACGACCTTTTAAGTAATGTGGAGTTAGGCTTAGTACGCTGGTTGTAAGATTGTTACGCTTCCTTCTTCAACTATCTCAGAATCGGAAAACTGAGCTTTGTAATCGTACTTGTCAGCTGAGAGGTTGGTAATCTCTACCTGAAGGTACTTGTCCTTCCAAGCATCATGAACGTACTTTTCGCCTTCAAAAAACCGCAGTTGATACGTACAATTATCTACCCAAATGATCGCAAATCTCGAAAAATCACCAGTTGCTTTGTTGGTTTCAGTTTGGAGATTTAACTCCCTTTCAATCGTGATGTGCGTTGTTTCATTCTTAACCTCAAAGTATCCTGTTTGAAGGATAGTACAGTCCATCTTTGGCGTTCTATTACAACCCACCGAAAAGAGGATTATCCCTAAGAAAAAAGTGGTCAGTTTAACGATCTTTAACATGATTAGGTTTATTTAGTGGCTCCAGTGTGAACAAGAGGGGAAATTAACAATTATTTTGAGCAATGTTACCTGTCATCAAAAAAGTAACACTTATCACGCAACACTTTGGTACTTCTACAATTATATAGGTTATGAAAAAGAGTGAATTAGCAACAATCGGTGGAGGATGCTTTTGGTGCACAGAAGCAGTATTTCAAGATATAAAGGGTGTGTCATCAGTGGTGTCCGGTTATTCTGGTGGGCACGTTGAAAATCCCACGTACAAGGAAGTCTGTGGCAAAATGACTGGACATGCCGAAGTGATCCAGATAGAATACGACCCAGAGGTGGTGAGTTTTGAATCCTTACTTGAGGTTTTTTGGACTACACATGATCCTACAACGCTTAATCAGCAAGGCGCCGATAAGGGACCTCAGTATCGATCTGTTGTTTATTATCACGACGATAATCAAAAAGAGACTGCTTCAAAGTCTAAGGCAGAAGTTGCAACCAAGCTCTGGTCTGACCCCATAGTTACAGAGGTG
>CALHUZ010000240.1 GCA_938039305.1 uncultured Saprospiraceae bacterium | reverse complement strand
ACAATCTCTCCTTTGTCTATAGCTTCGAGTATCTTTTTATCAGTCAGAATCATAAGTCGCAAAGAAAGGATATATCTCGTATGTTCGTATCTCTATGCCCTTAATTCTAACAGAAAAGAGTCCTCAATTTGGCAAATGCGTCCTTTGGTCATCTACAGAAGATGAGTCCTTCTTCCGAGCAGCATTAGAACCGACAGGTCTGGATATGGAGCGAATCCTGGATTGGCACCCAAAAAGACAGAGAGAATGGATGAGTGGGAGATACCTCGTGAGCGAATACATGGATGAGGATATAGCATCCCTTACGATCGATGAGTATGGCAAACCATCCTTCAAGGATTGTATCTATAACTTCTCGATCTCACATACGGATGGTCTTGTTGGCTTGCTACATCACACCTCGCCTATCGGTCTTGATATCCAGATAAGGACTGACAAAATTAAGCGCATAGCTCATAAATTTTGTACTAACAAGGAGTACAACATACTGAACGATCACTTCGATGAAGAAGCTTCACAGCATCTCATCTGGGGACTCAAGGAATCCGTCTTTAAGGCATATGGTAAAGGGTCATTGAGCTATAAGAATAACATCTTTATTGAGTCATATGCAGACTCAACTATAGGAAAACGAGCGAAGGTTCGGTTACACAAGGAAGACTTAGAGATAACCTATCAAGCTAAAATCAGCATGATTGGGCCTTATTATATCTGTCAAGTGGTAGAATCATCAGATTCTTAGTTGATATTAACTATCGACTAAACTCTTTAGCGCTTCTCTTTCTTCTTGCGTATTTGCATTTTTCATGAAGGCCGCATCTGTCACGTGTATCTCGTGTACGTCAGAATTAATCAACACTTTGCGTGGACAACTGTAACCCATGCTTAAGAATGACAATAGTCGAGGATATGCCTTAGGCTCCCAAAGAGTAATCAAGGGCTCTGGAAAAGCTGTCTCAGGATTATGAAAGCAAGTTGCCAGCTTATTAGGTTGTCTTTGATCAACCAGTTGTTGAAGGTGCTCGCTTTTTAAAAGTGGTTGATCACAAGCAGTGACCAGCCATGCAACATCAGGGTCGGATCTAAAAGCTGATAAGATAGCACCGTTAGGACCTAAGCCATCAAAGGTGTCATGCAGCAATGTATAATTCCCCCCATATAAATCTGCTTGTTCTTGTCTACAAGAGACTACAGTTTCAATTCCCAATGCTTTGAACTGGCGATGGGCATATGCTACTTGTGGTTCTCCATGATAATCCAAGAGCGCTTTGTTCTCCCCCATCCTTTGGCTTTTGCCTCCGGCTAAGACAAGACCTTTGATCTGAGGTAATTGAGACTGATAGAGTTCTTTAACCCAATTAGAAAGTCGCTCGACTTCATCAATTTTTATAACTGGGATATCTTTGAAATTAGAAAGTGCACTTTCCAAATATCCGTGTGGCTTTGAAATATATTGATCTAAGATGATCATCCCAACATCCGTTAACCTATCTAACTTACGCTCTAAGGATTCTTTCTTTTTCTCTGTGCAGAAGACTATTTGCTTCTTGGATATGAAATGATTGCCATTAACTAAAAGTATATCTGACTGACTCAGCAAGATCTTTCGATCGAAGTCATTTAGTGATCCTTGGAAGGCTATAATATCATGTGATATCTTATCTGTGAGGTTGGCATAAAGCGGCTGTTCTCCAGCTTGGTGATCTGCATCGATGTAGGTGATGTTATGTCCTTTTCCAAGCAACTCTGTGAGAGATCGAACCACTCTTGTGATCACATCACATGGCGCCCCAATCAGCCCGAGCTCAAATCTACCAAACTGACCAATCAATGGCCTTTTGATATCTGCATGCTTTTTGTGTTTCTTCATATTTAAGATCTTTCAAAATCTCGTTTTCCTCCTGACTTACTCATCAGTTGAGTTGACTCTATCATGATGTCATGAGAGAATGCCTTGCACATATCATAGATCGTTAAGGCCGCTATCGACGCTCCAGTGAGCGCTTCCATTTCAACACCAGTTTTACCCTCTGTTTTAACAGTACAGGTAACTAACACCTTATCATCTTCACTTATTGATATATCAATTCCACACTTATTTATAGGTAGTGGATGACAAAGTGGAATCAAGTCGCTGGTCTTTTTCGCACCCATGATTCCAGCCAAAATGGCTGTCTGAAATACAGGACCTTTCTTAGTGTGAATCTCATCTTTCGCAATGATTTGGACTACTTCAGATGGAAGGATTACTATAGAGCGAGCGGTAGCTTCACGCTTGGTAATTTCCTTTGTTCCGACATCGACCATAGAAGGATCTCCATTCTTATCTATATGTGAAAAATGATTGCTCATATTGATTTATCAATTATTATAAAATAGTACATGTTTTATAAATAAACCCATCTACCCAATCTCATTTTGAATTTTAATCTGATCACCAACTCTTATATCGCCTTTGGAGACAACTACAGCCGTTATACCTCCATGCCCTCTCATGGCATTATAGCCTCCGGGGCCAAGATTTTCCTCCATCCGACTACATGGATGACAGTAACCTGTTCCTTTCAAAATGACATCCTCTCCAAGTCTAAACGTAACATCATGAAGTGCTACTAAGTTAATACCAGACACAACAATATTGCGTCGTACTTCATGCGGTGAAACATCCATATCAAGTAACGAAGAAACTACATCCAGATGCTCTTTCTGAATCAGGGTCACCATTCGCTTACCACCTTGCTTACTATAGTGATCACCTTCAAGGCCTTTCTCAACTGAGACATGCACTTGATCGACAGAAGCGACTTCTGATCTTCGTTTTTCACGAAGCCCGATCCATTCTACTGTTCCTACTTGAGGCAAAGAAGCTTTAAGATCTTTGATTGTTTTCATGCTACTCAAAGGTAGTAGATTATTGAGAGGTCTTATCTACTTATGAAAGTAC
>CALHUZ010000239.1 GCA_938039305.1 uncultured Saprospiraceae bacterium | reverse complement strand
ATTAAAGTCATCATCTTTTCATCTAAGCTATGTACTGGCTTATCTTCTAACCAGATCTCTCCACTCGTAGGTACTTCGAGGCCACTCAACAAATACAGAAGTGTTGACTTTCCAGATCCTGAGCTACCCATGATAACTGTAAAATCGCCTTTATATAAACTAAGATTGATGCCATTGATGACAGGTACTTCAGTATTCCCAGTCTGATAACTCTTGCGGAGATCTTTCGCTGCGATGATTGTTTCTTGCATTATACTTTTTATAAAATGTAGCCTTTCTACACTGAGTAGAAAAAGCAAAGAATGTAGTTTGACTGTCTGTAAAAGCTAATCTCACTATTCAATAAATCTATATTTAGAATCCCTCTTTGGGCATTCAATCCGAGCTTTTGTACTTACAAAGAATCGTAACTACCCACTCTACATGAACATAAAAGTCTAATTCATAGAAAGAGCCTCATTGTTGTCGTGATATTCAAAGCTCATAAATCCGATCAGCATTTCATCAAATGAAAAGTCTCCCCAATACACTGTCTTTTCTGGTGCAGGATTAAAGGTATTCTGCTTAGAATTATCAAATATGGCATCGATATAAAGAACTGTACGAGCAGGCAATTTTAAAGGCTCTTCGAATAAGTAACCTCTTTGCCAATTGAAACTATAATTAGGCACATTCAGGACTACCTCTCTTTTCCCATCTGGATAAAGAAGAGTAAACTTCATAGCCTTGCCCCTAAAATGCATGTGTGGGAATAGGGCATAAAGTGTTGCATCATGTTCGAATAGGTGCTTGGCTTTATTCTCATATCGCTTTTCACCAGGCGGGATCTGAAGGTCAGTGTTAAAAGCACCTACCATTAAGTATTCATTCTCTGGCTGTTGGTCAGTATAATAAATACCGACTGTAGACTTATCAGACTGCGCCTTACCATTAGTTGTATAATGCATCTGAAAGTGCAACTTCGAACCCTTTGGAATAGCCCTACCAGTATGGTCTGGAAAAACTTCTGTCTCCCCACCTGGCGCCCATGCTGCCAATAAACCATCTAACCAAGGGCTTCTCCTATCTATAGGTTCCATAAAACCATCAGGATAAATCACACTCACTAATACGTGATGTAATACCTCACGATTTCCGGGTAGGATCTGAAAACCTGTTGCCCAAATGTCCTTTGTAATTTCTATATCATGCTCTTGGTATCTGTAATCAACAATCCCTGTTGCAGGTATATCTTCTTGGTCTAACTCAAAGACTAAATCAGGCAATCCTTTATCCCAGATTGGAGCTACGGCTTTGTATTCTGCTAATGGATCTCGATCACCATCCTTTTTAGCACCGGCATCTATCCAATGCACCAAGGTTTGCAGTTCTTCTGTACTCAAAGAAAGATCATGCTTGAGCTCTCCATATTCTGGATCCGCATGATATGGAGGCATCCTTCTTGTTCTTAGTACTTCTCTCATCATCATGGACCACCCAAATACTGTTGCGTGGTCTTTCATTTGCCATGGAGCGATACCACCTTCGACATGACACGTCATACACTTGTCGAGCAAAATAGGAGCAACATCATGTTCATAAGAGATATTAGCATATGCTGCAGGATCGTCGTGCAATCTCTTAATCAAACACCCTACACTTCTTACGGTCGGTTCTGCGATTTCTTCATCAGCCAAAAGTGAATTCAATGCGTCCGATAAATAGTGATTGTCAGCATTGTCTCTTTGGCTCTCATATCCCATACGATCATTGATCGGGCCACGATAGACTATCGACCAAGTAAATGGATCGATGACAATAGCCTCAGCTGTACGATGAAGTTGTAATGACTCGGCCACTAATTGTGCTTCATCCTTCAGTATCGGAAAGTCAATGTCAAATTCTTCTGCCTCAGCGGCGATAG
This sequence comes from uncultured Saprospiraceae bacterium, assembly GCA_938039305.1. Taxonomy (GTDB): domain Bacteria; phylum Bacteroidota; class Bacteroidia; order Chitinophagales; family Saprospiraceae; genus JAJRXG01. The sequence continues at coordinate 4,603 of CALHUZ010000239.1, read as the reverse complement.
AAGCTCTATCATCCTGCACATTAGCATTCAACATCAGAAACTTTACTCCTTTATCTCTGAATTCTTTACGCACCACTTTGAGGTCCGGGACGGCTTGGCGCACTATCGGGCACTTATTGCCTTGGATATATAGCACCACCGCCTTAGCATCTGAGTTGTAATAGAGGTTATGAAACTCTCCATTTTGATCATACAGACCAAAATTAGGAACACCTGCATCCAAGTCAAAAACTGGTTCTGGAGTTTCCTTACAAGAAGAGAAAAACAAAAAAAGAATCAGAATGGAGCTAAGTCCTTTTGTGGCAATATTCATGTGCATGTTAATTTTATAACATCTTAAAGATAGGTAGAGCAATTGGTGTGACCAGTAAATGTAATTGTGATTTAGACCAACAGATACATATGATTGATGAATACTTTCATTCTGTAATGAATAGCATAATTCATCATGACACTCTAAAGATAGAGTTAAGTGGGCTTTATAACGTAGCTCTCTGTTAAATCAGAGGTACTCGGACTAAGTTTAACATCATCTGATACTCCTGACGATGCCCTCTTCCAAGCCTCTTAATTCTGCAAGCCCTCTTAATCTCCCAATCGCTGAATAGCCAGGGTTCGTGAACTTAGACAAGTCATCTAACATCTGATGGCCGTGGTCTGGACGCATAGGGATCGAAAGCTCATGTTCCTGCTGGATCTCAATTAGCGCTTTCATGACTTCATACATATCTACATCACCATCGAGGTGATCAGCTTCATAGAAGTTTCCGTCTTGCTCTCTTTTGGTTGCTCTTAGATGTATAAAATTGATCTTCTCTCCCATGTCTCGCACCATTGCTGGCAAATCGTTTGAAGGAAGAACGCCATATGAACCAGTACAAAAACAAAGTCCATTGGCTTTAGAGTCAACGGCGTCTAAAATCGCTCGTGCATCTTTGTGATTAGTAACGATACGTGGAAGTCCAAGCAGACTAAATGGTGGGTCATCTGGATGGATGGCCAATAGTACACCTGCCTCTTCTGCAACAGGTACTACTTCTTTCAAAAAAGAGATAAGGTGATCTCGTAATTCTGATGTTCCGATATCTGCATAAGTATCTAAGATATCTCTAAAGCCAGCAAGACTTGAAGAACCCGCTGTGGTTTTCCCAGGAAGCCCTGCTATGATATAATCAGTCAACTGTTCGCGCTGGACTTCAGTCATGCTTTCGTAACGTGAAGTAGCTCTTGCTACTTCATCTTGCGTATAATTATCAGAAGCATTCTTCCTTTCTAAGATAAATAGATCAAAAGCTGTAAACGCGGCTTTCTCAAATCGAAGTGCTTTGGAGCCATCTGGCATTTCATAGTTGAGATCAGTTCTCACCCAATCCATGATCGGCATAAAGTTGTAAGTGAGGACAGGGATATCACAACTACCAAGATGAGCAATTGTCTTTTTATAGTTGTCGATATACAATTGATAATCTCCAGAGCGCCTCTTTATATCATCATGGATAGGCACACTTTCGACTACAGACCAACTAAGTCCTGCAGCTTCTATTACTTTTTTTCTAATTAATATCTCATCTATGGGCCATACTTCACCATTGGGAATATGATGAAGAGCTGTCACTATTCCTGTAGCACCTGCTTGCCTGATATCTGTCAAGCTCACTTGGTCATCTGGACCATACCATCTCCAAGTTTGTACTAATCGCTTCATTTTTACTTAGTCTTTTAGACTCCCGAGAATGCACTGAAACCACCATCCACTGGCACGATGATACCGGTGATAAAAGTGGAGTGGTCACTACACAACCAAAGTACTGTACTGATCAACTCTTCAGGCTTACCAAATCTCTTCATCGGCGTCTGTGCGATGATTGATTTGGCTCTGTCCGTATAGCTGCCATCTTCATTAGTGAGCAACTTTCTATTCTGATCTGCAAGATAAAACCCTGGAGCGATAGCATTAACTCGGATACCTTCTCCATACTTAAGGGCCATCTCAACAGCCATCCATCTTGTAAAGTTATCTACGGCTGCCTTGGATGCCGAGTACCCTACTACTCTTGTGATAGCTTGAGGCACTGCCATAGAGGAGATATTGATAATGCACCCACTATTTTCTTTTGTAAAAGCACCACCAAAGACAAGTGATGGCAGTACAGTGCCATTAAGATTAAGATCTGTGACTTTAGAAAATTCTTCCATAGACAAGTCAAAGATGGTTTCATCTGGTGTGATAGTCGCACCTTTCATATTGCCACCAGCAGCATTAATTAGAATATCTATACGACCCCACTTTCTTATGATCTTCTTCTTTGCCTTTTCTAATTGTTCTTTATCCAAGACATCGGCTACTACTGCTAAAGCTGTGCCTCCTTCATAGTTTATCTCTTTAGCCTTCTTGGCTACTTTGGATTTCGTACGACCCAAGAGCGCTACATTCGCTCCTGCTTGAGCAAGACCTTCTGCCATGGCACCACCCAGTACGCCACCACCACCTGTGATGATAGCAACTTTTCCATCTAATCTGAACATGTACTTTTCTAATTTTAAAATTCTCTGATCTTGATATTGGCGAATGATACTTCATCACCATGATCCTGTAGCAAGATATGGCCTGCTGGTTGTCTACCGAAGTTCTCCCAGTTTTCATACTTACTCTTTTCTACAAGGGCTTTGAAGACCTGACTGTGTCGATCAAACTCGATAATTTTCACATGATTCAACCAGTGCTCCACATGGCCACCGCGAACTACTATGCGGGCATTATTCCAATTGTTAACACCTTTGAAATTCTTACTTCCGTTCTTACTGTAGGTCTCGGCTCTAATGAGGTCATACAGTGAGCCCAAGGTACGGTTGCCATTCTTTCCGTTAGTTGCATCAGGGTGTTCTTGATCATCGAGAATTTGAAATTCTAACCCTATAGCAGAGCCATCACCTCTGTTTAATTCTGGATCTACAAAGTACTTGATGCCGCTATTAGCCCCGTCGGTCATTTTAAAATCCACACTCAATTCAAAATTAGAATAAGTATCTACAGTGACTATGTCACCACCATTTCTCGATTCGGCTCCACCAGACGATAGCACTTTAAGCACACCATCCTCTATCACCCACCCTTTATCAGGAAATACTGTCATCTTCGCTCCCCTCCAGCCATCAGTAGAAGTACCATCCCAAAGCAATCTCCAACCACTTCTTTTTTCTTGATCGCTTAACTCGTTATGCAAGTAGCTAACTTCTGCAACATCAGGATCATCCATCATTATGTCAGCTTCGAGATCAGTTGTCTTAATCTTAATATCCCGCCATCTTACAGTCTTGCCTTCTTGCTCTTTGCGTCCTATACCATGGACTTGAAAGGCTATAAAACCTTCTGCTGTAAGATCATCTACAAGATTAGCGCACTGGACACCATTGATCCAAGTATCTATGTTGTGACCTATGGCTTGAATGCGATATTTATTCCATTGTCCAGGTACAAAGGCTTGTGCGCCTTTTTCATTTCGTGACAACGGATACAACCATGCTCTTCTTCCTTCATCATAAACACCACCTGCCCATTTGCGTGGACTCGTCTCTATCTCACACTGATATCCATGTACTCGGCCATCTCTATACTCAGGAAGACTCAGACTTCTGAACTGCACACCTGAGTTCAATCCATTCTCTACAAGCACTTCAAATTCTAAAATAAAATCTCCATATGCCTTCTTAGTCGCCATAAAACTATTAGGCGTATTGAGCTTGGAGATTCCGACCATCTGGCCGTCTTCTATTTTATAAGTAGCTTCTCCATTGAGCTGTACGAAATTAGAAAAATCCTTCCCATTAAATAATTCTTCCCAGCCATCTTGTGCTGTCATGCCTTGCACCCAAACAAGAATAATCAATAAAAACACCCACTTCATATATGACATCTCTTTTCTATTATACTTCCTTAATTATTCAAATTAGTTTCACTTTTAAAATCTGGATTAATCTACAATGGCTTGATACACCATGGTCTGAAACTTCTCTCTTGCTTGCAAATGATTATAAGGCATCAATTGTATCATCAGAATGTAGATCATATCCTCTTCAGGATCAATTCTGAAATATGTTCCCGCTGCTCCTCCCCAGCCAAAAGATCCATTAGATCCTGTAATGCCCGAAGCAGCTAAGTCAGTCGTCACTGTGAAGCCCAATCCAAATCCGTGCCCAGAGTCAGGTAGTGCGATAGGGCCACCTTGATGCTCTATACCTGCTGTATGATCTAATGTCATTAACTCTAAAGTCTTTGGACTTAAGAATCGATGTCCGTTAAGCGCACCTTTGTTAAGCAACATCTTACTGAATGTCAGATAATCTTGCATTGTAGAAACTAAACCACCACCTCCAGAAAAGTGCGTTACGTCCTTCGTATAATTACTAAATGATCGATGATCAATAACTGTGAGTCCGCTTCCGTCTTTAGCCGTCGTGTAGTTAGTCACAAATCGATCAGCTTTATTCTTTTGCACTTGAAAAGCGGTATCGTCCATACCAAGTGGATCAAGAATTCTTTCTTTCAAAAACTCATCCAGCGGCTGACCTGATAATACTTCGATCAATCTACCGCAGACATCTG
>CALHUZ010000238.1 GCA_938039305.1 uncultured Saprospiraceae bacterium | reverse complement strand
TCATAAGGCAAAAGAAGCTTGTTGGCGACGCCCATACGATCTGAACTTCCTGCTGCACATATTATGGCCGAGATACTAAACATATTCACTGTGTCGAAGTTATCTTAATAATTCAATATTAAAAATGAAAATTCTTGCTTTCGGTGCGAGCAATAGCTCAACTTCAATTAATAGACAGCTAGCGACTTATGTTGCTCATCAGATAAAGAATGCAGAGGTCACTCTCCTGGACCTGAACGATTTTGAAATGCCGATATACAGCATTGATAGAGAGAAAGAGAGTGGTATCCCCTCGCTTGCAGAAACCTTCAAACAACATGTTAGAGAAGCAGATAAAATTATTATTTCGCTTGCAGAGCACAATGGCAGTTATACTGTGGCCTTTAAGAATATCATGGATTGGATCTCTCGCATAGAAGGCGATACTTGGGAGAACAAGCCATTTTTCTTGCTATCGACGTCACCTGGTGCTCGTGGTGGCGCAAGTGTTCTTGAAACAGCAGTTGTTAGATTTGGATATCTAAAAGCTGTCGTGACAGCTCACTTTTCACTTCCTAAGTTCTATGACAACTTTGATGAGAGCTTAGGTATCACCGATCCAGACTTAAACAAGAGTATGATAGAGCAATTAAATATTTTCATAGGTGAATAGAAAGTGAAGGCCGAGTCTACTTGGCATTTGTACTTAACTTACCTTTGATGATTAGATATGGCGCAAGAGAAAGAAAAGAAAAAGTTTGATATGGGGCTGTTCGCAAGAATAGTAAGTCTTGCTGCTCCGTATAAAAAACTTTTTGTGATGACGATTGTCCTTGCCGTCACGTTAGCTCCAGTTAGCATGTTGCGTCCTTTTCTTATATCTGTCATGGTCGATGATTATATCATGTTCAATGATATGCCAGGGTTGTATAAGATGGCCGTAGTATTCTTCATTGTTGTGTGCTGTGCAGTAACCCTGCGTTACTTGATGATTTACTATTCTTCTCTTTTAGGTCAGTATGTGATCAGAGATTTACGAAAGAATGTTTTCAATCATATCACCTCTCTAAGGCTAAGGTATTTTGATCAGACGCCCATAGGAAGAGTAACTACCCGAACGATCAATGATGTAGAAACAATTAATACTGTCTTCACCCAAGGACTCATCACAATGGTGGCAGACTTACTCGGAATATTTGCCGTCATCGGCATCATGTTTTTTACAAGCTGGAAACTTACTCTTTTGGTGCTGGCAGTATTTCCATTGCTCATCATAGCTGCTTACATATTTAAGGAAAAAGTGAAAGTCGCTTTTGAAAAAGTACGGAAAGAGCTTTCTAACATGAACGCCTTTTTACAAGAACGCATCACAGGTATGAACATTATCCAAATCTTCAATGCAGAAGATCAGGAGATGAAGAAGTTCCAAAAGATAAATAGAGAGTATACACAAGCCAATCTAGATGCGATCACATACTATGCTACCTTTTTTCCTGTTGTAGAAATTATCAATTATTTGGCTTTAGCCATCTTAGTTTACCTAGGTGCTAATTATGTAATTCAGGACCAAGTAAGTTTAGGTGCGCTTATAGCTTTTCCATGGTATATAAACTTGCTTTTCAGTCCTGTTAGAATGCTTGCAGATAAGTTCAATACCCTTCAGATGGGCATGGTGGCAGGTGACCGAGTCTTTTTAGAATTAGACAGAAAGGAGATTATAGCCGACAATGGATATAACGATGTCAAGCGACTTGACGGCAAGGTTGAATTTAAAAATGTAAAGTTCTCTTATGACGGAGAAAACGAAATTTTAAAGAACCTTAGTTTTGTTTTAGAGGCTAAAAAAACATTGGCCATCGTAGGAAGCACAGGATCTGGGAAGACAACTATAATCAATGTCCTTGCAAGGTTTTATGAAATACAAGAAGGTCAGGTGCTTATCGATGACATGGATATTAAAACAATGAAGCTCGATCAGGTCAGAAGTAAAATGGCTGTTGTGCTCCAAGATGTCTTTTTATTTCAAGGCTCTGTGTTTGAAAACATAACTCTAAAAGACAAGTCTATTGAGAAAGAAGCTGTTCTTAAGGCTGCAGAGTCTATAGGTGCTGACAAATATATAGACGCTCTCCCTGAAGGTTATGATTATGAGATCATGGAACGGGGTGCCAATCTATCAATGGGTCAACGCCAACTGATATCATTTGTAAGAGCGCTTGTCATGAATCCAGATATACTTATTCTGGATGAAGCCACCTCTTCTATCGATACTGAGACAGAAGAAGTCATCCAGTATGCTATCGAAAAACTTATCTCAAAAAGAAGCTCTATCATCATCGCTCATCGTCTTTCCACTATCAGAAATGCTGACTACATCATGGTAATGGACAAGGGAGAAATATTAGAGTTTGGTAATCACAATGAACTGATGGAGGACCCTGACGGTAAATATCGAGAGTTGTATGATATGCAATTCGCTGTTGAAGAAATAGTATCCGCGTGATCATTGATCTGATATCTGTAGATATTTATCTAATTTGGTATTGAAGTCGATACAACCAATCATATATTCGACACATAAATTAAGGCCCATGGGAACTAATAAAACATTTAGCATCACCAAAATCAATCCCCTTCTTCTATTAGTGGGCTTTGTATTTATACTTGCTATGCTCTTTTGGGTAGCTAAAAGTGTGTTGTCTTTGCTTTCTTGGGCTTCGCCTTTTTTATTCTTAGCTGCTGTAGTTCTTAACTATAGAGTGGTTCTAGGATATGGCAAGTGGCTACTCGCTTCGTTAAAGCGCAATCCGATTTTCGGCATTGCTGCTGTTTTGTTTAGTGTCTTAGGTTTTCCGCTCGTTTCTATTTTTCTACTTCTAAGAGCCGTTGCTACACGCGGCATTACTAATCCGATGGATGACACGCAGTTTTCACCTTATGAAGAAGTGGAAGAGGATTTTCTCGATATTTCAAAGATCAAAGAATATGAGAAAAGAGTGGATAATGACTATAATGACGTCTTTTAAAGACATCAATCTAAGTGCTTCTAATTCTCATACTCGCTATACTCTTCTCAATTTTCTATGCAAGCGTCATCACAGCATGCAGAAACAACTGGATTCACAATATCAGTATTGAAGAAACCCCTTTTGTAGCTCTTCCCAACATAAGTATCATTGTTATCGCCAGAAATGAAGAAAGACATATCGAAGAATGTCTTTCTTCAATAACTAACAATGACTATCCCATTAATCAATATGAAATCATATTGATTGATGATCATTCTACAGATAGAACTTCTGAATTAGCCTCTAAACTTGGTATAGATAATCTGCGAGTACTTCACTTGTGCGATTATGATTGCTCTTCATTTGGAAAGGCTTATAAAAAGGCTGGACAATATTATGCCATCCAGGAAGCTAAGCATGAACTAATATTACAAACTGATGCGGACTGCGTCTGCCCTAAGTATTGGATCGGTAATATGTCTGAAGCCTTATCTTCTGCTTCACTTGTTACCGGACCAATAAACATTACTGGAGACAATAGTTTTTTATCTCGATGGCAGACTTTTGAAAACATGGGGACCATGGCAGCCACGCACGCCGGAATTTCTAAAAATCTATGGTTCAGTGCGAATGCTGCAAATATGGCTTACGCCAAAGATCTTTATAATCAGTATGCTCAAAACAAATCTCACACTGAAGCATCTGGCGATGATCTTTTTCTAATCAACTGGATGCATCAACAAGGACACAAAGTCAATTACTTAAAATCAAAAGAAGCTATTGTAGAAACTGGAGGAGAAAAAAGCCTTTCAAGTCTTTATAGACAAAGACTACGATGGGCTACCAAAACCAAAGGCTACGACCAATCTGGAATTAAATTCCTAATGGGGGCTATATTTCTATTTCATCTTTTTATAATCGTATGTGGCGCGGGGGCTATAGCGGGGAACACCGAATTGTTCTATTGTGCTTTCATCTTATTCATTGTAAAATGGGTAGCTGACTTATTTCTACTTAGGAAAGTAGCGCCATTCTTTGGACATAAATACAGTTTTGTAACATCTCCATTTTTCTCTTTGGCTCACTCTCTTTATATAGTCTTCATCGGATTCTGTGGCCTAATGTTCAAAGATTATAGTTGGAAAGGAAGAACTGTTAGATAACTTAAGTTAAGGCTCTATCTGTTGCGCTCATCTATCAATCCGATGTCTTGAAGTATCTTCATTTGTGGCGCATAGGTCAGAGCTATATTTTCTCTTGTGAATACCTCTGTT
>CALHUZ010000237.1 GCA_938039305.1 uncultured Saprospiraceae bacterium | reverse complement strand
ATGCCTCACAAGAAGTACCATCAGACTTAATAGCTACCTGCCTTGCTGCACATATATTCCCAAAGGACTATGATGGGAATATAGAAGATTATCTTGAAGAAATAGCCCGGGAAGTAATTCCAATTATGGCCTCAGAAAATTTAGGCCACAGAGTGGATGCTTTTATAGAAGAAGAAGCTTTCAATGCAAGAAATATAGTTCCGTATCTAAATGCAGCTAAAAAATACAATTTCGACATCACTATTCATGCCGACCAATTTCACCCCGGCGGAAGTCAAGTGGCCATCGACCATAAAGCTATTAGCGCAGATCATTTAGAATCAATTGGGGATGTAGAGATTGAGCAACTCACCAAAAGTAATGTAACCTGCATCGCGCTACCTGGCGCCTCTCTTGGCTTGGGTATGAAGTTTACTCCTGCACGAAAAATATTAGATCAAGGCGGCGCACTTGCCATAGCTAGTGATTGGAATCCAGGGTCTGCTCCAATGGGTGATTTACTGACAGGTGCAGCCATCTTAGGAGCTTATGAAAAGCTCAGTACTGCAGAAGTATTGTCTGGGATCACTTTTAGAGCTGCTCACGCTTTGGGCCTAAAAGATCGAGGAAAATTAGAAAGTGATTTTTTAGCAGACATGGTTGCATTTGAGACAAGTGACTACAGGGAGATATTATATCATCAAGGTCAGCTTCAACCATCTATGGTCTGGAAAAAAGGCATTAAAATTTAAAGTCGAAATACAAAGAAGGAACATGACGGAGATCGAGATATTTCAAAAAAGCATATTACAAGGGATACCAAAAGAGATCCCCAATAAACCAATATATAATAATGGAGTAAGTCATGCTCCAAGAAGAAAAGACATTCTTTCTAAGGAAGAAAAAAAATTATCGATTAGAAATTCTCTCCGTTATTTTCCGCAGGAATGGCATGCCATTCTTGCATCGGAATTCACGCAAGAGTTGTTAGACTATGGTAGAATTTATATGTACCGATTCAAACCACAGTACAACATACACGCGTATCCGATATCATGGTACCCAGCTGCTTGTCAACAAGCAGCTGGGATCATGCTAATGATTCAAAACAACTTAGATCCTAAGGTCGCTCAGCATCCTGAAGAGCTCATCACTTATGGAGGTAATGGAGCAGTTTTTCAAAATTGGGCACAGTATCTTATTACTATGCAGTATCTGGCGACCATGACAGATGAACAGACCTTACATCTTTACTCAGGTCATCCTATGGGTTTATTTCCTTCTTCCAAAAGTGCACCAAGAGCGGTGATCACGAATGGCATGATGATTCCTAATTATTCTAAGCCCGATGATTTGGAAAAATACAATGCAATAGGTGTTACCCAATACGGTCAGATGACAGCTGGATCTTTCATGTACATTGGTCCTCAAGGAATCGTCCATGGCACAACCATCACTGTCATGAATGCTTTTAGAAAAATGCTCACTTCGGAGGAAACTCCAAAAGGAAAAATATTCCTTACTTCTGGGCTTGGCGGCATGAGTGGAGCACAACCTAAAGCAGGCAATATAGTAGGCTGCATCACAGTATGCGCCGAGGTCAATCCACACGCAGCAAATAAAAGACACGAACAAGGTTGGGTTGATGTACTCATCGATGAGATGGACGAGCTCATCAAAACCATCACCCTTGCGCAACAAAAAAAACAAACAGTCTCTATAGCTTTCATTGGCAATATTGTTGACGTATGGGAACGACTGGACAAAGAAAATATATTCGTTCATGTGGGCTCCGATCAAACTTCATTGCACAACCCTTGGTCAGGAGGATACTATCCTGTAGAACTAACATTTGCGGAAGCGAATGATATGATGAGAAGAGACCCATCACACTTTAAAAAGAAAGTACAAGCATCACTCAAGCGACATGCTGCGGCCATCAATCGGCACACCGAGAAAGGAACCTACTTCTTTGATTACGGCAACGCCTTCCTTTTAGAATGTAGTAGAGCAGGAGCGGATGTACTAAGTAATAATGAAGATGTACAAAAGAGCTCTTTCAAATATCCGTCTTACGTCCAAGATATATTGGGACCGATGTGTTTTGATTATGGATTTGGGCCATTCAGGTGGGTCTGTACTTCAGGGGATCCAAAGGATTTAAAAGTGTCAGATGACATCGCACTTGAGACGATGGAAGAGATGCTAAAAGATGCTCCACAAGAAATAAAACAACAACTCATTGATAATATAAAATGGATCGAAGAAGCAGAACAAAACAATCTGGTCGTTGGCTCACAAGCACGGATCCTTTATGCAGATGCAGAAGGAAGAATTAGAATCGCAGGTGCATTTAATGATGCCATAAAGTCTGGACGCATCAGTGCTCCGATCGTACTCGGTCGTGATCATCACGATGTCAGCGGGACAGACTCACCTTATAGAGAAACTAGTAACATATACGATGGCAGTCAGTTCACTGCCGACATGGCCATACACAATGTGATCGGAGATAGTTTCAGAGGCGCCAC
>CALHUZ010000236.1 GCA_938039305.1 uncultured Saprospiraceae bacterium | reverse complement strand
ACAAGCAAAGGCCATCCTCGAGATGCGTCTGATGAGATTGACTGGATTAGAACGTGAGAAGGTTCAGCTCGAGTTTGATGAGTTGATGGCGAAGATCACAGACTTAAAGGACATCCTTTCTAATGGAGAACGTCGTAATGGGATTCTAAAGGATGAGATCCTTGAGTTAAAAGAGACGTTCGGTGATGAGCGTCGCACAGAGATACGTCATGCAGATGGTGAGATCTCTATAGAAGATATGATCCCTAATGATAAAGTAGCGATCAGTATCTCTAACCTTGGATATATAAAAAGAACGAAGTCTAACGAGTTTAGAAGCCAATCTCGAGGAGGTAGAGGCTCTAAAGGAAGTAAGACCAGAGATGCAGACTTTGTAGAACACTTGTTCATAGCTCATACGCATAACTATCTCTTGCTCTTTACGGAGCAGGGTAGATGCTTCTGGTTACGGGTCTATGAGATTCCTGAAGCATCTAAGAATTCTTCCGGACGAGTGATCCAGAACATTATCTCATTGCCGAAAGATGACCAAGTCAAAGGGTACATTATTGTTGAAGACCTTAAGAACAAGGAGTTCCTTGATGAACACTTCATTATGTTCTGTACTAAAAATGGTGTCATTAAGAAGACGCCACTCGAAGCTTTCTCAAGACCGAGGACTAATGGTATCAATGCCATAACAATCAGGGAAGGAGATCAGTTGCTTGAAGTAAAGCTTACTGATGGTAACAATGATATCTTCTTAGCCAATCTTGGTGGACGGGCGATAAGATTCCCAGAAGCAAAAGTTCGATCTATGGGCCGTTCTGCGGCAGGAGTGAAAGGCATAACCTTAGATGGAGATGATGATCGTGTGATCGGTATGGTCTGTGTTAATCCTATGGATGAGTCAACCACAGTATTTGTGGTGTCTGAAAATGGGTATGGCAAGAGATCAGCAGTGGATGACTATCGAGTTACAAATAGAGGAGGTAAAGGTGTGAAAACTCTCAATGTCACTGATAAGACCGGGGCTTTGATATCAATAAAAGGAATCAACCAAGATGATGACTTGATGGTAACCACTAAGAATGGTATCATGATCAGAATCAAAGGAGAAGACTTTAGGGTGATGGGAAGAGCGACTCAAGGAGTTCGAGTTATCAATGTTGGTGCAAAAGACAGAATAGCGGACGTTGCAGTAGTAAGAAATGCAAGAGGTGACGATGCTGATGAGGTTTCAGGTGAAGAAGAATGACCACTATCTTAACTATTTAGTTATTATTTTTAAGCATTTATTAAGATGCCGTATACTTGTGGCTGCGTCACCATAGTGTATCGAACATAATTTTAAAAACAAAAACAAAATCAATGAATAGAATTCTTTTAGCGCTCATCGCGATCATGACAATAAGTACAATGTCTTATGCTCAAGGTGCGAAAAGCTTAAAAAAAGCTTCTAAGAGTCTTAGTAAATTTACATCTGACTTTAGCAATCTTCAAGCATTAGAAGATGCCAAGATGAATATTGAAGAAGCTTTTAAGGATGAAGAAGTGTCATCCAGCGCAAAATCATGGAACACAAGGGGAGATATCCTTAGAAATATCGCAGATGCTCAGATCAAGCAAAAGCTTATAGATCCGAATTTTGAACTTCAAGATGTTACTTCAGCCATTAGTTCTGTGGAAGCATATTTGAAAGCTTTAGAATTATCTGAAAAGAAAGGTGACACAAAGAATGCCATAAGTGGCTTAACAGAAGCTGAAGGTGTACTTAATAATATTGGGATTGATCTTTATAACTCTGCTAGATATTTAGAAGCATTTGACTCTTTTGTAGCAGAGATTAAAGCAAGCAGAAAGTTAACAGAAGTTGGATCTGCAAGTAGACTTGATGAAGGTACACTCATGACAGAGAAATTATTCTTTGCTGGCTTAACAGGATTCTATGCGGAGGATTACAATACGGCAATTGAGCTTCTCGAAGAAGCGGAAACTACAGGAACATCTGATCCAGTTTTATATCAGTTCCTTTTTGAAGGATATAGCAAGACAGATAGAACAGAAGAAGGTCTAAAGTATCTTAAGAAAGGAAGAGAGACTTTCCCAGATGATAGTGGACTATTATTCTCAGAGATCAATTATTACTTGGGAAAAGGAGAGCTCAAGCAGATGATTGCTAATTTGGAAATAGCTTTGGAAAAAGAACCAGAGAATGCTTCAGTACTTATAACATTAGGTCAGGTATACGATCAACTTGCGGTAAAGGCTAATGAGGCTGGTGATAAGGAAGAGTCTGACATTAATTTTAATAAGTCACTAGATAATTATAGCAGGGCTTTGGAAATCTCTCCAGATGATTTTGACATCAACTATAGCTTAGGAGCACTTTATTATAACCGTGCTGCCACGTTTACAGAAGCAATGAATGAAGCTGCTAACGATTTTAGTGTAGCTGGAAATAAGAGATATGATGAGATTAAGGCTGAAATGGACGGTTACTTTGGAAAAGCGCTCCCTTACTTTTTAAAGGCAGATGGTCTGAACAATACAGATAAGAATACGTTGATAGCATTGAAAGAGATTTACGTAAGACAAGGAGACTTTGATAAGTCGAATAGTTATAAAGAGAGATTGGAGTCAGTACCAGAATAAATAAAGATTTAGAAAGGGGAAGGCATTGTTCTTCCCCTTCTTGTATCAACGATATTTTTAGAAAAATTATAAAAAAAGAATAATGACAAAGCTATTTAATATTTGTGCCAGCTTCTTCATGATCGCGTTTTGCACAACTGCAATCAATGCTCAAGCAGATAAAGGAACACTTGTACTTGAGATTACAGAGATGTCTTCTGACAATCCTCAGATGGCTTCAATGGCTGACATGTTTAAGGGAAATGAAACCTTCGTATATTTTAGTGACGGAGCTTCCCTTACCAAAATGAACATGATGGGAGGAATGGTGAAGATCGACATGAAGATGGATAAAGAGTCTAACTCGGATTTGCTATTTGATGCTATGGGAAACAAGATATGGGTCGCATCAACTAAGATAGAGCAAGACCGTGCTAAAGCAGAAGCTGATAATCCTATGGAAGAGATGGATATCACATATGATATGGATGATAAGAAGACGATTGCAGGATTTGAATGTTACAAAATGACAGTGGATTTTATAGATGCTGAAGGAGTAACTATGGAAGCTTATGTTACAGAAGCGATTGGCATTAGACCTCCAGTTATCCAAGGCGTAGACATGAAGGATTTTAAAGGTTTTCCATTAGAATATACAATGAACAACCCTCAGATGCAGCTTACTATAGTAGCTAAGTCATTTGAGCCAACTGTAGATGAATCAGTATTTGAATTGAATACTTCAGGTTATCAGAAGATGACTATGAAAGAGTTCACAGATATGATGAGCAGCATGGGTGGAGGCGGATTCGGATTCTAAGCAATCCTAAAGTTATAATTGGAAAGGCTCGATCATCAGATGATCGAGCCTTTCTAATTTTAGTTGATTCGGTCTACTGTTACCTATAGCCTAAGGCCTGCTTTTGATGACTAATAATTTATTTCACCTTCAGCTTCTGTGTAGATCTTGTGTAATAAATCATTGTGCTTTCAGTGTGAAACCACTTTTAGGTTTTTGTAAGCCAGATTAATGTACTTAGTAAATTCAGTGAACTGATTTATTCAAAAAGTACATGGCTTTCTCAACCATATTCTTGCTACCAGCAAAGAAGGGTATTCTTTGATGTAATTCAGTAGGGACAATGTCCATTATTCTTTTGTGCCCATCAGAAGCGAGCCCTCCAGCTTGCTCAATCAGAAAAGCCATTGGATTACATTCGTATAGTAGTCTCAACTTTCCATTTGGAGACTTTGAGGTTTGAGGATATATATAGATTCCGCCTTTAAGAATATTTCGATGTATATCTGAAACCAATGAACCGATATAACGTGCTGTGTAGGGTCGATCATCTTCGTCCTCTTGGCAATACTTAAGATATTCTTTTACTCCTTCGGAGAAGTGGTTATAATAGCCTTCATTGATAGAGTAGATATGCCCATCAGCTGGTATTTCCATATTGGGGTGCGAGAGATAGAAAGTACCTATCGCAGGATTAAGAGTAAATCCATTGACACCGTTACCCGTTGTATATACTAACATTGTTGATGTCCCATATACAATATAGCCTGCCGCTACTTGTCTATGACCTGGCTGAATAAAATCTTCTATTTGCACAGGACTTCCCGTCGGAGTAACTCTAGTGTAGATAGAAAATATCGTCCCTACGGATACATTAACATCTATGTTGCTACTACCATCAAGAGGATCTATTAAGACGACATATTTATTTTGATTGGATTTATCAGATCCCTGAACGACAATGAAGTCGTCATTTTCTTCGGATGCAATGCCGCATACTATCTGTCTATTGGTTAGGGCTTTGATAAATATTTGATCAGCATACACATCCAATTTTTGCTGGTCTTCACCATGATTATTTATTCCTCCAGCTGCACCTACAATGTCTACAAGACCTGCCTTATTTACTTTATGATTTACAGTCTTTGCCGCGAGTCTTATTGAATTTATAAGCCTTGAAAGTTCGCCAGAAGAGTAGAGAAAGTCATCTTGGTTACCTATAATAAATTCTCCAAGGGTTTGATATTGTAACTTGTCCATGGTTGATTTTAGACTATAACAATGTGATCCACTATATTATTCTAAATTTATATATGTTATTTTGAATAATATCTTAACAACCGGATGTATTATGATTAGCTTCTATCATATTTTTATAAAATGCACGTAGATAATTAGAGACTATTTATCTATTGCCAGACAATTAATGCGATACTCTTGTAACAGACACAACAATCAGAATACATTTGCTATTCTAAACTTATAAAATCAAACAAATGAAATACTTCATCATCGTTCTTTCAATACTTCTTGCTTCATGCGGAACTACTACATCCCAAAAAAGTGAGGACAGTAGTGTGAAACAAGACTTGTCAAAATTTGAAAAGGCATATTTTGCCAGTGGATGCTTTTGGTGTGTTGAGGCGGTCTATGAAAGTGTGCGTGGAGTAGCTGAGTCGATCTCAGGCTATGCTGGAGGGCATACTGATAATCCAACCTACGAAGCTTCGAATACTGGACGAACAGGACATGCGGAGGCTGTGGAAATATATTATGATCCCGATGTAGTTTCATTTGAAACACTCGTGAAGGTATATTTTGCCTCTCAAGACCCGACACAAGTGAATGGTCAAGGCCCTGATAGGGGTAGTCAGTATAGATCCATCATTTTTTATCAGAATGATGCTGAGAAGAAAATTATAGAAGACTATGTAGCTATCTTATCTAAAGATTATGACAAGCCGCTTGCAGCTGAAATAATGCCTTTTGAAAAATTCTGGATAGGTGAGGACTATCATCAGAATTTTGAGCGTTTGCATCCAAACCAATCTTATATAAGAAATGTCTCAATACCCAGACTAAAGAGGTTTCAAGCGAAACATCCAGAGCTATTAAAAGAAGATGAATCCCACTAAGGGGATTCATCTTCTACTCTCCGATATTAATAGAAAAAGACTAACTTTTATCCGCAAGACAGGTCTGAGATATCTGCCTTGGCTTCATTGATTGATTCACGGAAATCAGCGCCTTGTCCAAATTCTTGAGCGCAAACTTCGAAGTCTTCAAGGTCGTTAATCCAAGCATCTAATGCTTCAACTAACTTTTGACAATTGTCTTCATTAGCATCAGCATCAAAACTAAGTGATGCGGCTAAAACCTCAGCAAAACCCTCGGTAAATGCATTTGTAACGGCTACCTCATCATCACAATCGACGCCTCCACTTCCACAAGAAGAAGTAGATACTAATAGAGTACTAAATAAAACGAGCACGAAAAATTGCTTGAGCATATTTGATTAAGGTTATACGGTTAATAGATCAGTGATTAGAACAAAGGTAGCGACAGCTGTACGATTAGCCAATACCTGATTTCAGTGATATTCTATATAAATACCAAGGGATAACCACTAGATATAAGGGAGTAACCTGTTTAAGACATCAGTCCTTAAACTCAAATGTATATTGTAAGTAGGCGCTATAAGGATTATCCGTTTTGGGATTAACGTTCAAGAAGTACACATCAACATCAACAGGCTCTGCTACTTCTTTCTTGCTGCCATCGAAAACGAATTTTATATACCCCTTTTCTCCTGGAGAGATTGGGCCTTGAGTCCACTTTGCTTCAGTGCACTCACATGTAGAAACCAGATCAATTTCTACATCCCTATCTGAAGTATTGATAAAACTGAATTCTTGCTTCACTAATTCTTTATGTCCTACTTTCCCTAAGTCTAATCTCTCGTATTCGAATTTCACTAGCTCAGATGCATCTTGACCGATACAAAGGAGTTGAACTGAAAAGAATATCGCGGTAAATAGGATTGTCTTCATGAAGCTTTTTATTTAAGACGTATGTAAGACGCTTGGCGTTACCTTATGGGTATCGATTAACACATCTTTAACGACGGACTCTTGAGGATTCTTATCACTGCTTGATGAATGTCTTTATGCCGAATTGGCCAGCCTTTGTTTTCAATACCATAAGATAGGTACCTGATGTCAACTCATTCACATCTATGACAGTAACATATCCATTGATTTTGCTCTCTCTCTTTCCATTAATATTGAAGATCTCAATGGATGAGACACTTGAAGTTTCTATGTCTATATCTAAATTGATCTGATCGACTGCTGGGTTAGGGTAGAGGCTGATAGCCGTAGATATCTTGACATCAGCAACAAAAGTTATTGCATCTAAAGTGATCGAATCACGGACTGCTTCACATCCTCTACTATCAGTAACTATATAAGTGTAAGTGCCAGGAAACAGAAGACTCAAATCTTCATCTCGTGAGAATTCTTCGTCTTCAGTTCTCCACACATAAGAAAAGGGTGGTGATCCTCCATCGGCTTCTATGTCGATTGCGCCATCACCACTTGTACTATTCCGAGGCTTTATGATTTGCGCGATTTCCACAATGATACTATCAGGCCTTCTGATTTCAATATCCTCTATGATCTGACAGCCCGTATCATCTGCAATGCTGATGGTATGTGTTCCTTCAGTTAATGAATCTGGTGTTAGCCCTTCTGATAGTGTAGTCACTAAGAAAGGAGGATTGTCTCCCGAAGATTCAACGATGACAGAACCGACGCTATCAAAGTGACAAGCGAGATGAACGGCTTTAACTGAAGCTGTAAGATCGACGATGTTGTTGATCACTATTGTGCACTGACTTGTATTGCCTTGATCGTCAGAGGCTTCATAGACTTCGTATGTGATCCCTATTGGAAATGATCTATTGGTTCCAAGACCCGAAATCAATCTGACTTCTGCATCTCCACAGTTATCAGTTGCTGTAGGAGTAGGGTAGTTGAAAAAATCACATGATCTTATCACAACTGTATCTGCAAGACAAAAAAGTACTGGCGGTTCTGCATCTAATGAAGCAGAAAGAGAGGCTTCTGCAAAGGCTTGAGCTTCTTCAGCATCTATTACAGTTACAGAGTATATCCCTGCTCCAATGTCTTCTATAATCTTAGTTGTGTCTCCAGTGGACCAGACATATTGGAATGGTGCTTGTCCTCCTTGTACAATTACCTCTGCACTTCCATTAGTATTAGTAGAACAATTTAGATTTTGAAATTCAATAGCAGCTGAAAGCTGTGCTGCACTCATGACTTTGAAAGTATCACTCCAGACGACTACGAGATCCCCCGAAGTACCTCCATTACCATTCGCGAAGTTAGCAGCAGCATAGAAGATGACTTCATCATCAGTTCCTGTATAAGTCCAATCTACTTGATAAGATAGAGTGTCCCTACCTTCAAATCGAAGAGCAGGATCATGTTCGAAGTATTTGCGCTCACCTAATGATGAGATGGTAGAACTAACGCCTGCATTTTCAAATGCATCGATATTTTCGCCTTCGCTGGTTAAAGCCATCATCTGGAAGCCTCCACGAATAGGTGTGCCTCGATCGACGATCATATCTAAGTTTAGTGAGTATGATTCATCTTTGCTGAAAGTCTGAGGAAGCCCTCTTAACTCTATGTGGCCATCAAAAGCTGCTGTATTAGAAGAATGACATCCTGCTGATGCACATGTTCTTTCGCCACCACCTCCAGTTCTTCCTTGAGGAGGATTACTTGAAAATGACAGCATGATGAATATTCCTAAAAGCGTGACAAAGAGTAGCTTTAATCGAGTCATAGGATATTTCAATTGTTGTTATTCAGTGGTCTTAATTTCTTTTCCAAATAAGCTATCTACATACGCCTCTTTGTTAAAGACTTGTAGATGGTCTATTCCTTCACCTACTCCGATAAACTTGATTGGAATTTTGAATTGGTCTGAGATGCCGATGGCAACTCCACCTTTTGCACTTCCATCGAGTTTGGTGAGTGCAAGACATGTTACTTCAGTTGCTTCTGTAAAGCGCTTTGCTTGTTCTATTGCGTTCTGACCTGTTGTTGCATCCAGCACTAGCATTACCTCATGTGGCGCTCCTGGCATTTTCTTACTAATAGAATCCTTGATTTTAGTCAGTTCTTTCATCAAGTATGTCTTGGTATGGAGTCTTCCAGCAGTATCTATGAGCACCAGGTCGGCACCAGTATTGATAGCATGTTGGGTTGTTTCATATGCTACTGCAGCGGGGTCAGAGTGCATACCTTTGTCATAGAAATCACATCCAACACGATCTGCCCAAATCTTTAATTGATCTACCGCGGCCGCTCTAAAGGTGTCAGATGCTCCTAATACGACTTTATAGTCTCTCTTGGTAAACTGATAAGCTAACTTCCCTACTGTTGTGGTCTTACCTGTTCCATTAACTCCTACCACAAGTACTACATGAGGTTGATGAGATGTATCAAATTCGAAGTCATGAATGTCCTCAGTATTGTTCTCAGCAAGTAGATCACTGATGACTTTTTTAAGGATCTGATTTAGATCTTTAGTATTGAGATACTTGTCTTTGGCTACTTTGCCTTCAAGCCTTTCTATGATTTTTATGGTAGTTTCCAATCCGACATCAGACTGAATAAGTATATTCTCTAATTCATCGAGGAAGCTTTCATCTACTTTGGATTTACCTGCTACGGCTTTTGATATCTTACCAAAGATGCCTTCTTTGGTTTGCTCTAAACTATCCTTAAGGTCTTCTTCTTTCTTTTTGGTAAAGAATTTTTTAAAAAAACTCATACATCTCTCACTTCAATAATCAAACAAAAAAGGCTTTCCTTTAAAATAAAGAAAAGCCCTTCTCAAAATAAAATCTCTCTGATTTTTATTACTTATTCGCAGCCAAAAATTCTTTCACTTTATCTTTGTGAATCATCACTTCTTTATAAGAATATTTGCCTGTGTCAGGGTTCTTGACAGGTGTAACAACTTTTACAAAATCTCTTCCTGATCCTGCATTTGCTGCTCTTTGTCCGACTCTGGAGTTCTTCGATACTTTAGCCATAGCTATAGAATTTTATGGATTTCTTACTTAATTTCTTTGTGTACAGTGTACTTCTTTAGAATAGGGTTGTACTTCTTGATCTCAAGTCTGTCAGGAGTATTCTTTCTATTCTTTTGAGTGACATATCTTGATGTCCCTGGCATACCACTTGTCTTGTGCTCAGTGCACTCTAAGATAACTTGGTTTCTATTGCCTTTTGATTTCTTCGCCATGGTGCAAAAATATTACTTTTTTGATAAATCTACTCCAGTGTCCATTCCCTTCGCTTCACATTGCTTAAGGTACTCATAAACACCAAGTTTATTGATATTTCTCATTGCTGATGTACTCAGCTTAAGTGTAACCCACTTATCTATTTCTGGAATGAAATACTTCTTAGACTGGAGATTTGGCAAAAATCTTCTTTTTGTTCTCCTGTTTGACTTAGAAACATTATTTCCAGTAATGGGTCTCTTTCCTGTTAATTGACAGACTCTTGACATGTTATTTCGTCTTTAAATATTAATATCTACACTTCATCTTTCTCAAAGATGACTGTTTCTTTATAAATAGTGACCGCGGAAGGATTCGAACCTTCAACCGCCTGATTCGTAGTCAGGTACTCTATCCAGTTGAGCTACGCAGCCATTTACTCAATTGTTGTTCAGTTGAAATACACCGGACGTTTCCGATTTAAGGGCGCAAAAGTATGACTTTCTGCGTAATAATAACAGGATACAAGTAAGTATTACTTGACATATTTAAGTAAATCACTACTTATATCAGTGTGCAACTACAAATGAAGCAACATCACGAACTCCATTAGCCAGAATACTTGCGTGATATATACCACCTGGGAAGGAGGCTGTTATCACCTCGTGTGTCCTTCCATCATTGAGAGAGGGTCTTACTAAAAGACTATAAATCAACCTGCCGATACTGTCATGTATCTGTATAGTTATATCTTTTTGCTCGTCCAGATCATATGCGATAGTGAGCAGGCCAGTGACATTATCTTGTCTTAGATCGCTTATCGCAAATGTTCCAAATGGACACTCTAAGTCTTCTTCTCCTATGACGATCGTCGTATCAAGTGTACAAAGAGGTGCTTGGTCGTCGCTTATATTTAAGTTGTAGGTGTCTGCTGGTAGTTGATTAAAAGTACCCAGTGCACTAGTTTGATTAAATCCTGACCCATTAGGAGATGATATATCATAAGCGAGAGATCCAGTCAAATCAAGCCCAGAAGCTTCTATTGATAATATGGCATCATTAGCATTGATGCAGCTTCCGTCTGTGATATTGACTTCGCTGATCGTAATCTCACAACAATCTCCTAAAGTCGCATCAATAGCCTCTATGCTTCCGGCTGCATTGAGCACGCCACCAGTGACGGTGATGCCAGACAGAGTTGATTCAGGAGTCACCTGTTCCAATATTGCTGCCTTCACTGCGAGTGCTATAGTTTCTGGTTCACTTAGAGATCTTTGATAGGCCTCATCGCACATGACGCTATACATAAGAGAGATTACTCCAGCAACATGAGGTGCTGACGCTGACGTACCAAAGAATGCTTCATCTATGCCATCATTTCTCGAAAGAGAAAGGACCTCATTGCCAGGTGCTCCAAGGTCTACTCCTACGCTACCAAATCCTGCATTCTGTTGTACCTCGTTTAATCGGCCAGTATTTGTGACAACGATAAGATACTCTGAAGGGCAAGTACTGGGAAGATCGCCTATGACATCTACATCAACTCCATCATTAGCAGTCGAGCCAACGTTGATGATACCTACACTTCCTAATGCATCTAAGACTTCGCACCATGATGGAAAGTCTTCAGGAAAGCGCTCTGGTATGCCACCACTATAGTTAGTTACCACTACATAGGATCCTTGAGCACCTGCTGTATTATTATATAATTTACGTTGCTCGTATATGTACTCATATGATTTTACAATGTCAGGTAGCGAATATTCACCTAATCTGCCACTACTGGTCAGCATCATTTTTACATCCCAGTTGATGCCAGTCATCTGATTATCGTTATTTGATGCTGCTCCAATGATGCCAGCGACACTGGTTCCATGATTGCCTATAAGGTGATCATCGTTTTCTGCTCTAACGTTCCAACCGAAATGATCGTCAATAAAGCCATTCCCATCATCATCAAGCCCGTTGTCTTCTATCTCAGTTTCATTAACCCATATGGCACTTTGCAAATCTGTATGATCTACTTGATAACCATCATCTAATATGCCTACCACGATATCATGCCCAGCTGCATTTGGTCCTCCAGTTGTTATATCCCAAGCATCTGGCATACCGATCGTTGGAAGAGCCCATTGCTGCGGGTAACTACTGTCATTAGGTACAAGGCGATTAGTTGCTGTAGCAGATGCATGGATGTACCTTACTTTTTTGGATGCTGACAGATTTGCGAGCCAAGCACTCTTTTTGTCAGCAGAGCGAAGCGTTACTTTCCAGAGATTGAGGTCTTTGAATATAGACTTGTACGATAAGACTTCTGATTGACCATCTAAGATCAAGCTGGGATGTGTATCCTCTTCTAAGGCTAAGATGTACTCATCTACATCTTGACAGACAAGTGTATTGAATTGGGTAGAGCAAATGAACAAAATACCTATCAAAATAATGATGGACAATCGCTCTTTCGACAATGAAGTTATTGACATGATATCCATAACGTCTCAGATAGCTGATAGCATATATGGAGTGTCACATTTGTGATTTCTCTTTGATTTGTGATTTCTCTTTGAAGATGCCTTTGTAGTAGAGCGGAAGACTGGTTGCTTTTACTTGGACGTTACGATTGCAATCTTGCTATGTGTACTTGCTATCCTTGAGATATTAGAGATGCCCGCTTCAGATAAGTCGCTCACCTCAGACCATGATGCACTTTTAGAAGGAATGAAAGTCATCAACTTTGCTCCTTGTGCAGCTATGATATGACCATTAGGAAGTAATTCAAAATCAACCTGACCTTCTAACATCTTAGCGACACGCCTTGATCTCCCTAAGTATATGTCATAAGCTCTTAGTGTTGCTCCATCATCGGATTGCTCGACATAGTAGATGTTCCCTTTCTTATCTACTTTGAGACATCGACCGACATTGTAAGCGATATGAGTGGAGTTTTTGTTTTTAGTGTCGTACAGCATTAATTCTGAAGGATCTTCTACAAGGAATAATGCAACACGATGCTGTGTCGCCCATACATGGTATCCTATGTTGAAGATGTCTTCGATGACCAGTTGTCCACTCCCGCTTCTATCTAATGGGTAAGACCATAAGCTCTGAGGGATATCGTCGCTATCACTAAGCTCTTGTCTCACGACACTAAAGTCTATGCCATTAGACATCATGGTAGGCGAGTATTCACTTTGTTCTGTCTTGGTGATGCGGGTGATGCTTTGATCAGCGATTCTTAGATGTAGGATGTCCGTGAGTCCCGAACTACTGTAATCAGAAGTGATGAGGAGCTCTTCACTATTCACAAAATGAGGCTGGTTGTTATAACCAGTTATGTTAAAGTCTGTAAGTAACGTAAGGTTGTTCAGGAGCACCTTTTGCTCATTAGCTTTTAAATCTAATGAGTAGATGTTAGTTGAAGGCAACTGAGCATGGGCCATACTGCCTAAGCATATTAGACATAAGAGAGTGTACAGTTGAGCAAGATTTAGATACATGGTCTGGAAGTGATAGGTCATAATTTGTAATTAGATTTTACTTGCGGACTTAAAAATACGATTCCATCTGATGCCATCTCTTTTGCTAAACCATATGACTAAAGGCTTTCCAACCATATGATCGTGCGGGACAAATCCCCACATCCTTGAATCCTCAGAGTTATGTCGATTGTCGCCCATGGCCCAGTAGTAGTCTTGCTTGAAAGTGTATGAGGTAGCGACTTGGTCATTTATATAAATCTGACCATTCTTTATTTCTAATTTGTTATGCTCGTAATCCTTGATCAATTTGCGATATAAGGGAATGGTCTCCATGTTAAGTTTGGTAGTGGCTCCTTTTTTTGGTATGTATATGGGGCCATAGTTGTCAACCGACCAGCCTTCAGTAATCTTAGGGTCGTGCGGAAATAGTTTTGTTGGATCAGCCCTATGTGTTACTCTTTTAGCTACGACGTTGGGACTTGAATTAGTTATTGCAGTGGCATTTTTTTCATTTAAATGAAATTCTCCTCTGCTTCGAGCATTGTATTTTGTGATGCCCCATTCTTCTCTTTTCTTTGGATTCACACCATCTAAACCACCACTTATCTGGTGAATAAATTGGACTGTTTCAGGTTGATCGATTTGTTCGCCGTTGATGAATATTTTAGAATCTATAATCTGTAGGGAATCGCCGGCAATAGCGACCGCTCTTTTAACATAATGATCTTTTTTGTCCATTGGACGGACTTTATAATCCTTATTCTCAACCAATTTCTTTAGTGCTGGATCTTGCATCATAAAACCAGGCTCACGGGACACTTGAGCTACACTATAAGATCGAGTTGCCGTTATATAAACACTATCACCAACCGGCCAGTTGAAGACGATTGGATTTCCTCGCTCTATTTTCGAAATGGCTGGAAATCTATAATAAGGTAGAGATGGCTTCTTAAGATATGATTCGCTTCCTACAACCGGGATACGATTGTGAAGTAGTGGGATCATCGCTATCGTCTGTGGCGTCCTGATGCCATAAGCGGCCTTGCTCACAAATAAATAATCACCCACAAGTAAGCTTCCTTCCATGGAAGGCGTAGGTATCACATATGCTTCTATAAAGAACATCCGTATGAACGCTGCCGCAAATACAGCGAAAACAACTGATTCGAACCATTCTCTTGGCACTGACTTTTTGTATGGATTTTGGGCAAGTAGTTTTTTTAGCTTTCTGTCTTGTTTTGACTTCCTCGCTTCTATGATCTGCTTTTGATAGTCTGATTCTCTTGAGATGATAGGTCCCACGAACTGAGCCTTGTCATCTTTAGCCAATTGGAAAAAGCTAAGTGGTGCATACACAACGCCTAATGCAGCATCCTTGAGAGAGAACTTGTCAAAGCTTCTGATAAGCGCTACGCTAAGGCCAGTAACTATGAAAATGTTGAGTACAGGCACGATAGATAGAAAACCATACCATTTTGAACGCCCAACCTTTTCAGCTATC
>CALHUZ010000235.1 GCA_938039305.1 uncultured Saprospiraceae bacterium | reverse complement strand
GTTCTTTGCAAATTGATGCAACTCGGTTTTCATTGAATCAATAATCTCAATTGGTTCATTATTTTCATCCAGTCCTTTGTCAGTATAATAACACCATGCTGCAAGCATCATTGTGGCATACTTGATGCTTCCACCATTGGCTAAATTTTCTTGAAGTGTAGGAATTAGAAACTTGGGCAACTTCGCGGAGCTTTCTGAGCAAATGCGACTGACACTATCCCTTATATTAGGATTAGAAAATCGCTCTTCTAAACTGTCCTTGTATTTCTCAATATCAATTCCTTCTATAGTCCCCAGAACAGGGCTTACTTCTTTGTCCATAAAATCTCGCATGAACTTTGCGAAAACAGGATCTTCCATACAAGCATTAATCGTAGGATGGCCATGTATAGCACCAGGAATACCGAGCACAGAATGTCCTGCATTCAATAGTCGGATTTTCATTTTTTCATATGGACTTACATCCAGCACAAATTGAACACCTAATTGCTCAAGAGGCGGCCGACCATTAGAAAAGTTATCTTCTACTACCCATTGAATAAATGGCTCACAGACAACAGGCCATTCATCTTTAAGATTATGTGTGTTTTGCAAATACTCAATAGCGTCTGGTGTAGTAACAGGTGTGATTCTATCAACCATCGTATTGGGAAAACAAACATTAGCAGCAATCCACTCGGCTAACTCAGCATCTTGTCTCTTTGCAAAAGCTAGTAACATCTTACGAGCTACGTCACCATTATGTTGAATATTGTCGCAGGATAGAATGCTGAAAGGCGTGATGCCCTCTGATTTTCTTTTGCGCAATGCAGCCGTTAAAAAACCGAAAACTGTTTTTGGATTATCTGGATATTCAAGTTCGTGTTGAATATCAGGATTGTCAAAATTGAAATCTCCCGTACTTGGATTAAAATTATAACCTCCTTCCGTGATGGTAAGTGAAACAATCTTTGTATCCGCATGTCCCATCTTATCAATCACCAAGCCTGGTGTATCTGCAGCTAATAGAAACTCCTTGATGGAGCCTATCACTTCACTATTAACTGTTCCGTCAGGATGTTGTACGATCAACGTATATAGACAATCCTGCTTTTTGAAAACATCATGAATAGCTCGATCAGCTTCGCGCAACCCTACTCCACATATTCCCCAGTCCGAGTGTTGATTATCTCTGAGTAACTGATGGATGTAATACGCTTGATGTGATCTATGAAAACCTCCAACACCGATATGCACTATACCAGTTTTCAAAGTGCTTCGATTATAAGTAGGAACAGGAATCTTTACATCTATGCCCTTAAGACGATCTTGATTCAATTGAATACTTTCCATATTAACTTTTAATCAATTAAGATTACGCTACTGTCATTTTGCCTCTTTTCATTGCCCAATAAGCTGCAATAAAATAAACGATTGTACATATGAAACCAATAGAATAGAAAGTCTCTCTATTTTCGAGATACGCGCCCTCGTCTGCGCTTCCAAACAAAACATTTCCTGCCAAGTATAAGGTTATAGCTAATGAAGCAAAAGCAATAACCCTCAGCGCTTTAGAAAACATAGAGTTGTCATCTACAACTACTGATTCTGCCTTAGCCTGTTGAAGTTGGAAGCGTTCGATATTTTGACTCTGAGTTAGTTCTTTTTCTACTTGTTCAGGATATTGTTCTTTGGCTCCATATCTACTTGCTAAGAAAGTGTAAAGTATAATCGTGAAGAACCAAGTAGGAATAAATAGATAATAGAATGACATGACATCGAGAAAGTTCAAGCCAAATCCAAAAACCAAGCCTAATCCCCAAGAAGCAACTGCGGGAACACTATGAATATAGTTCTGATACTTTGACCAGTATCTTGTATAACCGATTTTTGGGAATATCTGATGCTCTGCAAAAACAATCGCTCCCACCGGAACGACCAACAAACCTGCATAAGTTAATAGAGGCAATATTTGTGAAAACACAAAAGGGAAGCAAGCAATGACTACCATTGCTGACCCTACAGCTATTGTTGTCTTTCTAAGAGAGCTTTTGCTAAAAATCGCTTGGGCTGCAAGACCTGCTCTATAAAGATTGGTTATAGCTGTAGTCCATCCAGCTACAATGACGATCACAAAACCAGACCATCCCAAAGCATAGTACGCCACATCTCCCGGATCCAATTGAACAATCGCCTTTCCTAAAATCACAGCTGTACCAGCACCCATGATACCAGCAGCTATCCATGCGACATAGTGTCCAAAGAGCATCCCTGTACTTGTCGTCAATCCATATGATTTCTTTTTAGCAAAGCGAAACAAGGCCATATCTATCAAACCGAAATGCGTAATCGTATTTGCAGCCCAGCCAAATCCTATGACTTCTACGAGTCCAATACCTGGTGCTCCATCACTATTCACACCAGTCCATATAGATTGATCTCCTATACTTAGAATATCTGCCCAGCCACTCGGAAGGGTCTTGCCCAATACATCTAAAGACAAAGCGGGCATTAAGACAAGTGCACCACTTACGAACATGACAAATAACCAAGGTGCGCAAACTCCCGAGAATTCAGAGACAGCATTGAATCCATAGATCGCTACAGATACAACGACTGCACCTACTACCAGTACGATCAAGACAAACCAGATATTAGTCGGGTACCAATTCAACTGTGCGGGAATATCAAAAGCAAAGCGAACCGCTGTGGATGACACAGTCACCATAGCTGCGGAAATCACTGTAAAAATCAGCACGTTTGCCCAGTTATATAACTTAGACATAGAGTTGCCCGATATTTTGTTTAGATAAGTGTAAAGACTAAGACGAGTATCTACTGCTATAGGAGTGGTAATCAGTGTCCAACTCAGCACGGCCAGTATATTACCAATGAGCAGCCCCACTATGATATCCATAGTCTTCGCACCTAAGGCCACAAACGTGGCTCCTATGACAAACTCTGTAGCTGCGACATGTTCTGCCGCATACAGGCCTGCAAAATGCGTCCAGTCATGTAGTTTGTGCTTTGGAACAGGTAATTGTTCCTCTTGCAACTTCTCAAATTGTTGAAAGTCGGTTGTTTCACTCATCGCTTTTCGTCTTGCTCTTTTACTTTGAATCCATGCCCTTGATTTAAGGACAATTCATAATTCGAAATCTGAAGTTAGCAAAATATGTGAAGCTCGCTTTATGTCGTTTGATGTAAGCTGATTATTGAGATAATCGCCA
The DNA here is from genome assembly GCA_938039305.1 of uncultured Saprospiraceae bacterium. Lineage (GTDB taxonomy): Bacteria > Bacteroidota > Bacteroidia > Chitinophagales > Saprospiraceae > JAJRXG01. Next base: position 1,387 of record CALHUZ010000235.1, on the reverse strand, counting down.
AGGTGGATTTAGTCTATTCTCTCCTCCATAAAACAAAATCAATTGATTTCCGTCTATATCCTTTAATCTAGCTTCTCTCCACAACCAACTTTGATCGGTTGGCATCAATTCAAATTCAACTCCATTTTTCCGTAACATCTCTACCTGCCCATCAAGATCTTGACATTCAAAATAGATAATAACTCCTTCACCTTTAGGCAACTTATTAACTTGATGTATCGAAAAAGTAGAATCACCATCAGGGCATTCGAACCTCGCATAATGTGGTAATGCCTCAACAATCAACTGCAATCCTAACTTTTCATAGAATGGAATTGATTTAGTTAGATCTATCGATGGGACAGTGATTTGATTTAGATTCATTATTTGAATTTAGTTATAAGCCAGTCGCATACTTTTCTTTGAAGACAAAAGTATCAAACATCCAATTATATAAACTTCTTCAACTCCTTAAAGTCACTAATCACAACATCAGCATTTTCTAAGGTCTGATCAGCAGCCATTGGATTTTCATAACCAAATACGAATATCCCCGCGTCATTTGCCGCTTTAACTCCGTTGTCCGAATCCTCAATTATAATACAGCTTTCTTTATTAGCATTACCTAACACAGCTGCCTTCTCAAATATCTCTGGATGTGGTTTAGACTGAGTTAAGTCTGCCCCACTTATCTTGGCTGTAAAGTATTGGTTCAAATTGAATCGATTAAACACTCGATCGATATTGCCCATGGAAGAAGAGGAAGCTAATATCAAAGTGATTCCCTTGTCATAGAAGTACTTGATGATCTCTTCTACACCTTTGACTAAGTGCAGCGTTGGATCATTATTGAAGTAATCTACATAGCGCTTTCGCTTTTGTAAGACTAATTCGCCAGGGTCTTCATCTAAATCAAAGTGCGAAATCAACTTCTGAAATGCATTGACTGTGGAAGAACCCGTTAACGTCTTGTACACCTCTTCAGTGACATCCAGTCCTAATGAAACAAAGGTTTCGAAGTAGGCCTTCTTATGTAGGAATTCGGAATCGATTATGACTCCGTCCATGTCAAATATTACGCAAGATATCTTTCTCAATTATCGTCCATTTATCTTTTCCGTCTGTAGTGATTTTGCACTAATTGATTCAGAAATAATTTGGATGCAATATGCTCAAAATCCAGAGGACTATCTAATTCTCCAAACAAGGAAAAGCCTCCACCCAATAAGATTGGTAAGGTTGTGATTCTAAGTTCATCAATCAAGTCTTCTTTTAAAAAGTCCTGAATCGTCCTACCTCCGTCGATATATAAATTAGAATATCCTCTTTCATGAATAGTATGGAGAATGTCTGGTGGCGTGCCATTCAGCAAAGTTACTTTCTGTTCTAATTCTTCAGGTACTTCTTT
>CALHUZ010000234.1 GCA_938039305.1 uncultured Saprospiraceae bacterium | reverse complement strand
AGGTCTACTTCTAAGTTTTCAGCCTTGCAAAGAGATATTAACCACTTAGATTAAACAAACATTGGACAAACTTCAAAACACTAAAGAGTATCAAATAGAGGCCTGTGTTGGCTCTTATGAAGAAGCGAACAAAGCGGAAAGAAGAGGTGCAGATCAGATAGAGCTTTGTAGTGCTTTAGATAAGGACGGATTAACTCCTTTTACAACGGATATTGAAAAATGTCTAACAGAGCTATCGGCTCCAATCAAAGTGATGATACGACCATATGAGGGTTCTTTTATCACTCAAGCTGAGCATCTCACAATGATGAAGAGCGAGATAAAGCGAATGAAAGAAATCGGCATAGAAAGAATCGTTTTGGGCCTTACTACAGCCGAAGGGACACTTGACATCGCTGCATTATCAGATTTGCGGGACATCGCCCCTTCTATGAAAATAACAGTTCATAAAGCCATAGATACGTGTGTAGATCCTGTGGTCGAGGTTGCTGCTTTGCTGAAAGCAGGAGGATTTGACAGCGTACTCACCTCAGGAGGAGCAAAGACTGCATTGGAAGGTGCATCAGTTATTAAGGAAATGATTGCGCTTGCTTCAGACGACATAGATATCATATCAGCTGGTAATATCACCAATGCAAACCTTAGTATCATTCATGACCTTTTAGGTGGCTGTTATTATCACGGCAGAAGGATTGTTGGTCAATTATGAATAATATAATCTTAGAGTTAACCTAAGAGTCATAATATTACTGACCTTCGCGGTGATGCAATCAAACAATACAGCACGCATATTTATATTCATCACGATCTTAGTTGATGTGATCGGAGTAGGTATCATCATACCTGTTATTCCGACATTGATTAAGGACCTAACAGGAGCCGATCTCAGCGATGCATCAGCTTATGGTGGAGGCTTGCTGATTGCATTCGCAGGTATGCAGTTTTTATTCTCGCCAGTCTTAGGTGAGTTATCTGATAAATTTGGTCGTAGGCCGATTTTACTGATCGCTTTGTTTGGATTAAGCATTGACTATTTGATCCATGCTTTTGCACCTACGATCACTTGGTTATTCGTTGGTAGAATTTTAGCTGGTATATGTGGGGCGAGTTTCACTGTCGCAAATGCTTATATGGCAGACATAAGTACACCTGAAAACAAAGCGAAAAACTTTGGTTTGCTTGGCGCAGCTTTTGGATTAGGATTTATCATCGGCCCTAGTATCGGTGGCATCTTTGGCGCCATAGATGTGCGACTTCCATTTTTCATAGCGGCTGGATTAACATTCGCCAATTTCATATTTGGATTCTTCTTTGTTCCAGAGTCTTTATCTCGAGAAAATAGAAGAAGCATTGATCTAAAGAAAATGATACCAGGTGTATCATTGGTACACATCGGCAAATACGCTGGACTCACAGCGCTTATAGTTGCCTTCTTCTTTGCTAACGTTGCAGGTCAAGCCCTTCCAGCGACTTGGACTTTCTTCACCATGGAGATGTACGATTGGAATGAAGCACAAGTAGGTTATAGCTTGAGCTTTATAGGGCTGCTGGTAGCTGTCGTTCAAGGAGGGCTTATCGGTATCGTAGTTAAAAAGTTTGGACAAAAGAAAGTGATCATCTTCGGATTCATGCTATGGACACTGGGCATGGCACTCTTCTCTGTAGCTTTTGACTCTTGGATGCTTTATGCATTTCTGATTCCTTATGCTTTAGGTGGTGTTGCCGGACCAACACTCCAAGGATTACTTTCTAATCAAGTGTCTGCTAAAGAACAAGGAAATCTGCAAGGAGCTCTTACAAGTATGTTAAGTCTTACCACAATCGTCGGACCGGGTATTGCTACTTTTCTATTTTATAAATTCACTGGAGATAACGCGATTGAATATTTCCCTGGAGCCCCCTATATGGCAGCTGCGGCATTGCTTTTACTTTCTACGATTTTAGTTGCTCGTGCTATGGGGAAGGTGAAGGAGGTTTCTTAGAGAACCGAGAATTGAGAATTTGTTAGATGGCGGATTTTTAAAGACCTAGCTCAAGTGTCAAGCTCCCTTGCGGTAGGCAGGTTCAAGAGTAAACTAATTAGACGACAGATTTTCAGACAACGGACCTTTTAAGTTCAAGTGTCAAGCTCAAGTATCAAGTTCAATTAAATTAAAAGAGACGACAGTTTAACAGACGAAAGACGACCGATTCAACAGTCAACCTATTCTAATCTAAAACACTCCTTTCTCTATAAACCATCAACTGACAACCGAAAACTAAACCACCGCACCTGCCAACAACTGATGAAAGTGATGCACTCCCTTCTCGCGCTTAGGTGAAAATCTTCCACTTGTGTAATACCTTGATTTCAATCCTCGATGTACGCCTTCTACTACAAATTCATCTTCCCTTTCCACTTTGTCAATAAATGCACCTGCTCCACTTGCCATCTTTGATTCATCATAGACGTAGGTGATAAAAGACACACGAGTTCTATTTTGAGAGATTGGTTTCACAACATTTATGGATAGCCCCCATGGATAGAAATTGAACATCATATTGGGATAAACCCAGTAGTAATAAGCGGCTACATTTCTACCATGATCAGGATGTCCTACTGGCAAATCAAATGTATCAGTAGCATCGTCTGTATAACCTATCTGAAGATTGCAATGATCATAGATCTCAGTTGTGTAATCGCCATAGTTCAATGATTCATTAAGATCATGATGGACAAATGGAATATGAAATCCTTCCAGATAATTATCGCAGTACAATGCCCAATGACAATGAATAAGATAGTCCTTAGAACTTACAGCATCATGTTTGAACTCAGAGAGCGGCATGAAGTACGTACGCTCTTCCATCTTTGCGATCACTTCACTAAAGTCAAATGAAGGTTCAAGAGATACAAATAACATTTGCGACCAGCGACGTAATTGAAATGATCTAAGATCTTCGCAAGGCCGTGGGAAGTCTTGAGCTTCTTTGAATTCTGGCATAAATTCAAATTTGCCGTCAAGGCTAAATCTTCGCCCATGATACATGCACTGTAATTGATTCATGGTGCCAGGTTGATTGACCAAGATGTTGCCTCTATGGGTGCAGACATTGCTATGACAAATGATCTCGTCATCGCTTCCTCTCACCAAAACAGCTGGTTCATCTAAGAAGTGCTCCATGTAAAAGAATGGATGAACACTTTTAGAAAATGGAACTAACTTATCATCTCCTACCCACTGCCAACTTTTGACAAAGACATCTTCTTTTAACTGCTCAAAGGTTGCCGCATCTTTATAAAATGCTGAGGGCAAGGTCTCTGCCTTTGTGATATCTGGATCTATCTTATACTTTGGACTCATAACACTCTGTATCTATTCTCACTTACAATCTAATGTAATTGAATCCTGCAAC
>CALHUZ010000233.1 GCA_938039305.1 uncultured Saprospiraceae bacterium | reverse complement strand
ATACTGATGGCATTCCAAAAGAAGATTCTAAATTATGTTTGTGCAGTTGTTCTTTCATCCACCAAGCGACATCTTCGAGTGTCGTGACTCCTGGTGTTATGATTTGATTAGAAAGTGCTTTTTCAGCTATGGTGTATGATAGTTCACAAGCCTCTCCATAGGCTGCAATTTCACTTGCTACTCTTCTTGATCTAAAGTCAGAAACCAATTTTTCGGCGGATACAAATCGCTCAGTATATTTTGCGCCAAGCAGTTCTGACAATTCTAAATATCCAGAATGCGAAAGACCATCTGCTCCTCCGATCGATTTAGAATAATTAAGACCTATTCTTTTGGGATCTCGTTCTTCGACAAATTTTTTCAATTCTGGCTCAGAGCCAAAATAATCATAAGCTCCTCCTTCCTTAAGCAAATATCCACTGATGCCCAGTGCAACTCTTTCTATTCTATCTCCTCCCTTATCTGTAAATATGTAGTAACCGGTCGAGCCCACATAGCCTTCTCCAAGATCTGGATATAAGGGGTCAAAGCTTCCTTCGCGACACATGACTATCCACATATCGATATTATTTTCCCTCATGGCTTCTGGAAGAATCAAATCAAATTTATCATTTCTGATTTGATTCATCTTTCTCCATCTGCGGTGTGCTTCTTGGCTGAATGAAGAAGTGCCTATACAAAGGAGGACTATGATTAAAATGTATCTCATTTTGTTTTATAATTTATTCTTCTTCAGATAATACGTACCACTCGATAGACTCCATATCGAGATTAGATCTTCGACCTATGTCTTCGGGAGCATAATGCTTTGCCAGATAGTCCAAAACGATAGGTTCGGCAGTGGATAGATCTGGCAGCTTCTGAGTTTTTTGCATCCAGACGATCATGTCTTTCCAACCTTCGCGTGTCGCTCTATTTTGAGTAATCAATTTTGCAGAATGACAAGAAGTGCAAAGTGCTCTGACTAATTCAAAATTCTCATCATGAGCCAATCCAGTTGCTACGTGAATTCCATTTTCGACAAGTGAGTCATCTATTTTAGTTTCAACTTTGCTATCTGTACAATTGTAATATAAAGTGCACATCAATAAGAAGAGGAGTAGGCTTATAGTGAGTTTCTTCATGATGCAGTAACTCTTACGGCGATGCGATGACATGCATTATTGAGATATCCTTTTGGGTTCCATCCCGGTACAATCATAGGTTGAGATCTTCCAGCTTCATCAGTGGCTCGAGCCCAGACTTCGTAATATCCCACTTTTGGAAATTTCATTTTAGCACTAAAGTGTTGCCAAGCATGACGGTTCGCTGGTTTTGTAAGTGTACACTTTTTCCAAGTTGCACCGAAGTCTATAGAGTACTCTGTGGTACTTACAGCACTACTTCCACACCAAGCATGACCTCTTATAGATAGTGTTTGATTTAGTTTTATGGATGCTCCAGTACGAGGATAAGTGATCAATGATTTGATCGGCATCTCTTCGATGATGCACATGTCTTCATCAGCAACTTTGGCACCTGGCGCAACTGTCTCGCAAGGTACTCTATATGATTGCCCAATCATCTTGGGTCCATCATGCACCTTGTCGCGGATGACTATTTTTTCTAACCATTTTCCAGAACATGAAGCAGGCCACCCACCAAATACCAAGCGCAGTGGGTATCCATTATGCATCGGTAAGTCTTCTCCATTCATAGACCACGCGATTAAACTTTCGTCTTCCATCGCTTTGCTGATCGGGACACCTCTTGAGATTGTCTTTTTATCTGCATCACCACTTAGGTGTGTGTCTTTTCCATAGTAACCGATATATACAGCAGAGTCTTTTACTCCAACATCTTCTAAGACATCGCGAAGTCGGATGCCTGTCCAAGTGGCACAGCCTACTGCACCAAGCGACCATTGATTTCCTTTGGCTGGTGGATTATATTCGCTACGACCATTGCCACCACATTCCAGAGTGATCTGATAACTATGTTCTTTGAATTTCGTTTTCAAATCTTCGAGTGTATATGTTTTTGTCGTCTCTGCAGATTCTCCTTCTATGGTGAGTGTCCAAGTATCGACGTTGATGTCTGACGGAGGTACACCATTATTTCTGACAAAGAATAAATCGCGCGGCGTGATATTGTCATCAAGAAGATGTGGCGGGGCTTCAGCATTGACTGGTCTATCGTTCAGGATGATCAGATCTTTATGTTTCCCTATGAGGTCATCTGCATTATCATTTTCTATCAAGCCAACGGGTATAAGTCCTTTCGGGAAATTGTTGGCGAATACCATCTCACTTCCTAATACTAGTCCTAAGGTAGAAACTGCCCCTTTGCTGATAAAGCCTCTTCGTGATAAACCTTTAGAAGATGGCTCCCTCTTCCTCTGAATATTCTTAGATCTATTTTGTTTCATACTGTTATGTTCCACGACTAAGGTAGTGAGTGCTGAGGATATTAAGTAGTGATGGCATGATGGAGATGTAATCCGAGAATAAAAGATGACATTTAGGTCCTGAGAATCCTTATTTTTCTTTCATCATTCGCCTTCTCTTAGTTCAAAAAAAATATAGGCCTATCCTGATTTAGAATAGACCTATATTATTTGTAGGGTATGTTTTAAAGACTAAGGCCGAATAACCTCTTTCTTCCTTGGATTTATAATTTGTACTCCTACAGCTCTTCCCATCTGATTGATCTCAGCGAGTCTTTCTTCGATAAGGATGTCCAGTTTTTCAATTTCAACATTTAATTCTTGGGTGATGTTCTCTCTTGCCTCAATAGCCTGATCTGTCGGAGGAAAGTCTCCTCTTTGCTGATCTGCCATTAAGAAAGCAAGTCTGTTGTTGATCCGTATGCCATAGTTGAGCGGATCCTGACGACTCTTATTTTTAGTCATGTGGATATTGTTCTCGATTACAGACATGTCTGAATCTAACTTTTTTGCAAGAGCCAACAACTCTTTGTAATCAGCATCTCCTTTCAACTTTTTATTGAAGTAGTTGATATCTTCTCTGATACTCTTGATGTCGATCATCACTTGATGAGCCTCACTTACTTTGTCTCGTACTTCGAGCAAGAATGCTAGTTGCTTTTCATAGTCTTCATCGCTATTAGAAAGTCTTGGGTCTTTTGCAATTGAAAAATCTACCTCCGATGCAACGTCATCTACTTTTAGAATAGCACTATAATCCCCCGGAGTTGCTTTGGGGCCATTATTAGGTGAAGAGTATAAGACCATACCTGGGAATTCTTTGAATCCCGGATGTCTCATGTTCCAAACAAAGCTGTTCTTGTCTTCCTTTACTTCGAGCATTTGCTTTTTGTCCTTTGTTTTATTGTCAAAGGTCTGGATGATCTTTCCACCTGCATCTAATATTTCCAAAGAGACTTTGCTGTCTTCTTTTAGATCTTTCACAAAAAAGTTAAACAGTACTCCGTTAGGATGATTAGCACCTGCCAATCTCATGTTGGGAGATCCCCACCCGCCTGCTTGAGCCAT
>CALHUZ010000232.1 GCA_938039305.1 uncultured Saprospiraceae bacterium | reverse complement strand
TGGTTATAGATATGGCCCGCGTCAGTCCCGTACCGCCACTGGCCCAATCTTTGTATTACTTGCAAAGAAAGAACCCTAAAACAGTGGCACTAAAGTCCTATTTTTCATTATTCCATTTCAATGAAGCTTATCCTGATATACAAGCAGAAGAGCTTTATCTGAACGGTAAGTATATCGAGAGATACGATATCAACGGAGAAGATGTTGCTTTATACTCCTATCATAATTACTACATCGAAGTAACTTATAGCCGTATCACTAATGATATCGAAGGGTACATAGCCATATCTGTAGATACGGCCGTTGAAAAGTATGTGGATGATAGCATGCTTCTCAAGGCCATATAAATAAGCTTGTTGAGGCTAACGAATAGCCTAACTATCAACTATTGATTTCAATTCTTTTATTATCCCACGAGCTCTGGAGCTTCTAACAACTCAAAGAACTGATCTAATTTAGGAGTAAGGATGATCTCTGTGCGTCTGTTTTTACTTCGACCTGATTCTGTTTCATTATCTGCTCTTGGCATGTAGTGAGATCTACCTCCTGCAGTTAGTCTGGCAGGATCTAGGTTATATTCATGCTGAAGAATTCTGATTACAGCTGTAGCTCTTTGTACACTCAGGTCCCAATTGTCCTTGAACTTATTGTTATTGATTGGGATATTGTCCGTATGTCCTTCTACAAGTACATTGACGGCATCATGATCATTGATGACAATAGCAACCTTCTGAAGAATAACATTTGCCTTGCGCGAGATCTGTGCACTAGCTGTCTGAAATAATAGCTGATCCGCAATACTGATATAGACAGCACTTCCTCTAACCTCAACTTGAATATCCTCGTCAGCGATATCTACCAGTGATCTCTTCAGATTATTCACTAATGCAAAGTTGATCGAATCTTTCTCATGGATTTTTGTTGTTAGGTTTTGGATATACTCATTTTGTCTTCCTAGTGATTCTAGAGAACTTTGTATACTCTTTGCTTCAGTTTTATTGATAACTGACAGGTCTGAAAGTCTATCAAGTAGGCTTGTGTTAGAGACTTGAGTATGATCAAGTTGATCTTCCAGTTGAGCGACTTGTGATTCGAGTAACTTAACTTTTTGATTTTCACAAGAGCTAAGTAAAATTGTGATCGCTATGATGATTATTATTCTTGTCATGTTTTGTTGTGTCTTGATTACGGCTATATAACGGGCACATGCTGCTTAATTGCCTATGGTTTACCCTTTGTTTTATCATATTAGATTGTTTCACCCTACTAATAAAGAGTTTAAGCTACTTTGATCTTGGGTTATAAAGCACTTTCACCTCTCAATGAGTGGAATAGGAGATCAATAGACGCAGCTCTTTTGTCATTATCATTAAAACTCTTAATTTCCCATCTGACGAAAATTATCAAAGTCTATGACACATCAGATATCTTCTTTAGCTGATTATAAGGCAACATATGAGCGTAGCGTTTCAAATCCAGAGGACTTTTGGGCGGAACAAGCCGGCTCATTTGAGTGGATGAAGAAATGGGATAAAACACTTTCTTGGGACTTTGAAGGACCCAATATTAAGTGGTTTGAAGGAGGGAAGCTTAATATCACAGTTAATTGCTTAGATAGGCACATAGCAGAACGAGGAGATGAAACCGCGATACTTTGGGAGCCTAATGACCCCGTGGATGGTGTAAAGAGTTATACCTACAATGAGTTATTAGCATCAGTATGTAAGCTATCTAATGCGCTCAAGGCAAATGGAATAACAAAAGGAGATAGAGTTGTATTCTATATGCCGATGGTTCCTGAATTAGCGATTGGCGTCTTGGCTTGTGCACGAATAGGTGCTGTGCATTCAGTGGTATTCGCTGGATTCTCAGCTCAAGCGCTTGCTGATAGGGTGAATGATGCTGAAGCAAAAATGATCATCTGTTCTGACTTCAATAATAGAGGCACTAAAAAAATACCAGTTAAAGCCGTTGTGGATGAAGCTATGGCTTTAGGATGTCCATCTGTGCAGCATGTACTGATGGATAGAAACACGGGTGACGAAGTATCATGGAATGATAACCTTGATTTGCACTGGGATGCACAGGTAGATCCTCAAGCATCCTTTTGTGAGCCAGAAGTGATGGACAGTGAAGACATGCTATTCATCCTTTACACTTCAGGAAGTACAGGAAAACCTAAAGGTGTAGTCCACACTTGTGGCGGATATATGGTTTATGCATGTTTTAGTTTTCTCAACGTGTTCCAGTATAAACCAGGAGATATATATTGGTGTACAGCGGATATCGGGTGGATCACTGGACACTCATATATCGTCTATGGGCCGTTGTTAGCCGGAGCGACCACGATGATGTTCGAAGGAGTACCTACATATCCAGATGCTGGGAGATTCTGGCAGATTTGCGAGAAGCATGGTGTACATCAGTTTTATACTGCACCGACTGCTATAAGAGCTTTGATGGCTAAAGGAGATGAATGGCCAGCCAAGTATGATTTGAGAGCACTAAAGCTCTTAGGATCTGTCGGAGAACCCATCAATGAAGAAGCGTGGCATTGGTATGATAAGCACATCGGGAAAGGAAAAGTCCCGATCATAGATACGTGGTGGCAGACAGAGACTGGAGGTGTGATGTTAACACCACTGCCAGGTATCACAGATACGAAACCAACGTATTGCTCATACCCATTGCCAGGTATACAGCCGATTCTGGTAAATGCTGAAGGAGAATTAATAGAAGAGAATGACGCAGAAGGATTACTGTGTATTAAGTTTCCATGGCCTTCGATGCTGCGTACGACTTATGGTGATCATGAGAGATGCCGTCAGACATACTTTAGTACATTTCCTGGATTGTATTTTACAGGTGATGGTGCACGAAGAGATGCAGATGGAAGAATTAGAGTGATCGGAAGGGTAGACGACGTCTTGAATGTGTCAGGTCATCGGATGGGGACCGCAGAAGTTGAAAATGCACTGAATGAACATCCTAATGTCATAGAGTCTGCAGTGGTAGGTTATCCTCATGATATCAAGGGACAAGGCATCTATGCATATGTGATCACTGATGGAAAAGCGTCCGATGATTTCTCAAAGGAACTAAGAGATGTTGTTGTTAAAGAAATAGGTCCCATCGCGAAACCTGACAAGGTTCAGATCGTTTCAGGATTACCTAAGACAAGATCTGGGAAAATTATGCGCCGCATACTTAGAAAGATAGCGTCGGGTGAAACATCTAACCTTGGTGATATCTCTACACTTCTTAATCCTGAAGTTGTTGAAGAGGTCATGAAAGGTGCAGTGTAATTTTATTTTATAAAATAAAGCAATAGTCTAATTGGAAAATAATCTTCATGAAAGTGTAAGAAATATTTTTTTGCAACATTTCAAAGAAGCTCCGGATGTTATTGTAAAAGCGCCTGGGCGGATCAATCTTATTGGAGAGCACACTGATTATAACCTAGGTTACTGTCTGCCTGCAGCGATTGACAGGCATATAGTGTTTGGTCTTTCTTTGAATGATACAAAGGACGCGCATGTTTTTGCTGTGGACGTAAATGAAGATGCGGTTTTCTCAGTAGAGCAGCTGTCTCGCGGCTCAAAATTATGGGTGGATTATATCAAGGGGGTTCTTTTAGAATTAGAAAAAAGAGGAGCTAAGCTTTCTGGATTCAATTGTGTGTTCAAAGGTAATATTCCCATAGGCTCTGGTCTTAGCTCTTCTGCAGCATTGGATTGTGGTTTTATAAAGTCTCTTGCTACCTTGTTTAATATAGAAGTATCAAGATGGGATATCGTAAATATCTCTAATAAGTCAAACAATAGTTTTCTCGATATCCAAAGTGGCATCCTTGATCAATTTTCTTCAGTATTTGGCAAGGCTAATCATTGTATGATACTCGACTGTCAGTCGAGAGATTATGCATATCATTCTTTGCAAGTCAAACCATATAGATTAGCTCTTATAAATTCTAATGTCAAGCATGAAAATCTGACATCTGGATATAACGATAGACCCGCAGAATGTAAAGAGCTTA
>CALHUZ010000231.1 GCA_938039305.1 uncultured Saprospiraceae bacterium | reverse complement strand
CTTCTTCCCAATAGGTTCAGCAGGAAAAGTAGCTGGATCTTTCGCTGAAGATGTACTAAGAAATCAAGAAGTAAACTTTGATGGTATCGTCAGAGGAACTTTCAAGCTTAGTTCAGATATTGGCCTTCAGGCAACTGCTGGTTGGAATTTTAATGATCGTAGATATCAAAGAAATTCTGCTGATATCGTGGGTTTTCAAGTTAATACTACGAAACAGACATTTGATCTGAATGGATCCGCTGAAGCATCAAATGCAAGTAGGATCAGAACGAATCGTAGAACGAATAGAGGTTATGGCTCTTTGAGTTTTGATCTTTATGACCAGCTATTTGTTAATGTAGGTGGAGCACTCGAAGCTGCTTCTACAGCCAATAAGAATTTTTTCTATCCATCAGCTGATGTAGCATGGCAGTTTAGTGAGTCAGCAGGTATGAGCAATGATGGACCACTTTCTTTTGGAAAGTTAAGAGCATCCTGGGGAAGAGTGGGAATAGCACCTCCTGTTCACGCAGCACAAACACTTGCAGAGGGAGGATTCTCTTATAGCACTTATAGTGACCCATTAGCAATTTGATCTTTTGGTGGTGGATTTAGACTTGATGATGATCAGGGAAATCCATTCTTGACTCCTGAAATTAAAACTGAGTGGGAAATTGGTACAGACCTTAGATTCTTTAATGATCGCTTGTCAGTCAACATGACTTACTATCAGAACAAGATAGATGGCATCATCATACCTGTAGCTCTTACTCCTTCATTCGGATATGACACACGTCGTGCGAATGCCGCGGACATGGAAAATACAGGATTTGAAATTGACTTTGATTATACAATTTTAGAAAAAGGAGATTGGGACGTCGCTTTATACGGTAACTGGAGTACAAACGACAATATCGTTACTAACCTTGCCGGGTCTGAAACGATCGATCTTTCAGGAGGATCTGTAAGTTCAAGAGCTATCCAAGGGCAACCTTTAGGAGTTTTATATGGAACTGGGTCACAGACAAATGCTGATGGATCTTTCATCCTTGATGACAACGGTTTTCCACAGTTAACACCCAGTCCAATTGTATTAGGAGATCCTAATCCAGATTGGAGAGCAGGTTTTGGTTTTAGAGTAGGTTACAAAGGAATCATGCTTACAGCTCTTGTAGAGCATTCTCAAGGTGGTGCATTCTCACCAAGGACATTGCATGTATTGAACAGATTTGGAACTACACTAGAAACCGCTACTCGTCAAACCTTAACTCAAGACTTGACTAATTATGCAGGAGATGTGATTGCTTCTGGAACGACAGTGAGAGGTAATATTGAAAACTTTGGCGGAGGCGATGTGCTTTTAGATGAGTCTTGGTACCGAACTGGAATTGGAGGGGGATTTGGAGATGCGCAGGCTTATAACTTCAATACAAAGGATGCGACATTTACAAGGTTCAGAGAAATGACAGTGACGTATTCTTTATCAAATGACTGGCTAAAAGATAAGGCTAAAATTGGCTCTGTTGATTTTTCCGCAGGAGGAAGAAACCTCATTCTTTGGGATAATATCCCAGGTATAGATCCTGAGGTCAATCAAACTGGTGTAGGGAATGGAGCAGGTCTGGATTACTTTACTAATCCAAGTACTCGTTCTTATGTATTCACTATCACAGTTAATTATTAATCAATAGACATTTTTAAAAAAAGAAATATGAAAAATATATTTAAAGGTCTACTATTGATTGCTGTATTGATCTCGACTTCATGTCAAGATCTTGTTGAAGGTATCAATGATGACCCAAATGGAATAACAATTTCAGATGTAGATGCGCAGCTTTTTCTAACTGGAGCACTACTTGGAAACTCTTTAGCTCAAGCGGGACATGCCAATAGAATAGTTGCTATGTGGAGTGGTCAGTTGACAGGTTTTGCAGCTGTTTATGGAAATGCCTACGGCTACAATATCTCAACAGCAGAAGCTAATTCTACTTGGAATAGAATATACATAAGTGTCATACCACAAGTGAGACACATTGTATTGAACAAACCAAATGACGCACTACTTCAAGGAATAGCAAAAACTGTAGAAGCTCATGCGATTGGCACAGCGGCCTCATTATTTGGCAACGTACCTTACTCAGAAGTGAATCTTGAAGATGTGGATGATCCACGTTTTGATGATCAAATATCAGTTTTAGATGCTGCAAGTGCACTTCTTGATGATGCTATTAGCGATCTCGGATCTGCTTCGGGTAGATCTATGTCAGAAGATATATACTTCGATGGTGATGCAAGTAAATGGAGAGAAGCAGCTTATACCCTTAAGGCAAGGTATGCCATGTATAAGAGAGACTATAGTGCTGCATATGCTGCTGCGCAGAACGGAATTTCTTCTTCAGCAGGGACGATGAGTCATATTCCTAGAGGAGATGACGGAACTGTAGTTGATAAGAACCTATTTTTTGAAATTATTGCTGGGTCAAGAGCGGGTGATATTGGATCAAGGGATAGTTACTTATCTAATCTAATAGATGCTTCAACTGACGTATATAGAGGAAATGCTAAGACAGATGAAACTGCAAGAAGTGCTTACTATACAATAGATGACGGTACAGCAAGCAACAATGAAGGCATCATCAATCTTTATGAGCCTCAGCAATTAGTAAGTTTTGAAGAGAATCATCTGATTCTTGCAGAAGCAGGCGCTCGGACTTCAGGTTTTGACACTGGATTAGGCCATCTCAATGAATTTAGAGCTTGGCTTAATGGCGGAGGAAGATTGAATGACAACTTCTCGGGGATGGCATATGCATACGAAGCTTATGATGCGTCTGATTTTGCAGCGGGGGGAATGGAAAACGCAGATGGAATAGCAGACGACAGAGCACTCCTTAGAGAGATCATAGAGGAACGTTATGTTTCTGGTTTTGGTCAGATGATGCCATTTGATGATGCACGGAGGTTGAGAAAGTCTGATACTGACATTATAGTACCATTTCCATTAAATACTGGAACAGCAAGTGTTCATCCAGAGCGATTCCCATATGCCGATGGAGAATTGAATGCAAACTCAAATGGGCCTGGAGAAGATCCTGGAATATTCACTAAGACTCCTGTTAATCAGTAACAGATCTTAAACAATAAAAAAAGCCGTTATGATTCTATGAATCGTTGCGGCTTTTTTTATTGTTTTTTTTTCTATCAATGCGCTACTTTCGGCTCCGCTCAATCAGCGAGTTCATATCGATATATAGTCAAAATTGTGCCGACTGAGCGGAGTCGAAGCCCAACTCAGACTCATAGCCTTCCTTGAGGAATCGAAGGCGCGCGCGGATGCAAGTAAGAAGAAATAAAGGCAGTGTTCTAATGACGTCTATTTTCCTAAGCCGTTCTCAATTCCTTATAATTAGAAAAAGGTGAAATGCCGTATTTTTTTTGATAAGCTCGTTGAAAGGTTCTTCTATTTTCAAATCCAGAAAGTGCATATATCTGATTATAATCTTGCTTGGTGCACTCTAACA
>CALHUZ010000230.1 GCA_938039305.1 uncultured Saprospiraceae bacterium | reverse complement strand
GATGATACACATTTTGGGAACTGTCTTATTAGAAACATCTCCGAGATTCATCTTAGAGCCAATATTCAATCGTATACTTTCTAATCGCTTTTTTAATTCTTCATCGCCATCAAGTTCTGCTTTTGATTCATACCCTGTGAGTCCAACATCACTTGCTCGTAGTATCACAACTGGCATTCCATTATCCACAGCTGTCACCTCGATACCATCGACTACATCAATAGTATTTCCAGTTGGCAAAAGTGCCCCGCAGTTTTTTCCTGCGACATCGAGGTAATTGCAAACTATAGGAGCAGCTGTACCTGGCACGCCATCGACCTTTGCGCCTCCTTGATAATTCACTTTCAAATTTGGAGTTTCTATAGTCACTTCACAAAGACTATCACTATTGAGCATATTGACGACAGCCGTCGTATGTCCTTCATTTGGTGTGAGCATTCCTGATTCAATTGCAAAAGGCAATACACCAGCCAAAATGTTTCCACAATTCTGCACTGTTGCCAATTGACCTTTGCCTATGACCACTTGAACAAATAAGTAATCTAAATCTACACCTTCTATTTCTGAAGGGGATACTATTGCTATTTTTGATGTCAATGAATCACCGCCTCCTAAGCCATCTACCTGCCGAGGATCACCATGGCCTACTCCTTCCATTATGGCCATCAGAACCTTATCTAACTCGTGTTGATCTGTTGGCAAATCATCCTTCTTAAGAAAAACACCTTTTGAGCTTCCTCCTCGAATCAACATATATGGAACGGCAGTTTGCATATTGGTTTTTAGTTATGATACTAGTTGTTTGCTAAGAATTCCATTTTGTGGAGTATTTCCATAATATCTAAACATTGGGAGGCACTGGCATTTGGTTCTCTTTGATCTAGGATCGCATTGAAGAATTCTCGATCCTGCAATTCGATTCCATTATCAGAAGCTCCATCCCAATCATACTCATAAGGCTTATCCCAACCATCAGTCATATCATTGTACCGAACTTTGAAAGTACCTTCCTCACAAATGTACCTGAACCAAGACCCAAGTGGGCCTTCATTATTAAAAGACAAAGCTACTGTACAAATGGCTCCACCGACAGCTTGCATACCAATACTCATATCCAAAGGCACACCGGTAATCTTGCTAACTGGACCTTGTTGTGCCCAACGCTTTACAATTGGAGCTTGGGTCTGCCAGGCAAATAAATCTACACTATGACATGCATGATGCCATAGTAGATGATCTGACCAATCTCTCGGTTTTCCTAAGGCGTTCTTATTTTCTCTTCTATGAAATAATGTTTCCACCACAAGATGATGTAGATGCAACTTTCCACTTCTTAACTGCTGATGTATCCATTGGTGCGGTGGATTAAATCTCCGGGTATGGCACACCATAGCTGTCAATCCAGTTTCTATTTGCTTGTTACAAATAGCTCTTGATTCTGCAAGGGACATACCCATTGGAATTTCAATTAATACATGTTTACCAGCCTCCATAACTTGAATAGCTTGTTCTGCATGCAGCGGTGTTGGAGTTGCCAAGATCACTGCATCGACACCATCTATGGATAGAGCTTCCGCCAAATCCAATGTCCAATGTGGGATACCGTTTGCTTCCGCTACCTCCTTTGCTTCATCCGCTTCTCCACTAACCAAAGACACTATTTCAACTTGAGGTATGTTCTTGATAGCTGCTATATGCTTTAGGGCAATTGAACCTGCTCCTGCCATTATGATTTTCATAAGATATTATTATGGTAGATAGAATATATTTTCATTTCAATTGATTACTCTTTTATGATACATTATCCGACTTAATGCTGATGGCTGCCCATCCAGCTATGATACATGGTATTGCGAAAATTATAAAATTAGTAGTTATCGACAATCCTGCTCCTACTAAATATCCAGCTATCACAGGACCTATCACAGCGCCTAATCTTCCTGCACCGATTGCCCAACCTACACCTGTTGTTCTGATTTCAGTAGGATAGATCCGAGCAGCTATAGGATATAATCCGACAAATCCTCCTTGTATGGCAAAACCAATTAAACCAAACATCACTAACACCATAACAGAACCAGAAAAACTGCCGAACATCATCATCAATGCGGCTGCGAGTGCAAAGAAAATGAAGATGGATCGACGTAGGCCGAGTAGAAGTGATATGCCACCCAATGCCATAATCCCGACAAAAGAACCTAAGTTAAAAACCGTCCCAGAATAAATACCCAATGTCTCAGGCATTCCTGCCAAAGTAGTCAACTTGGGTATCCAACTTACTAAAAAGTATAAAGGAGCAAAAGCCATAAAGAATGCCAGCCAAAGTAGTATCGTTTGCATTTTCAACTGACCATTAAAAAGCCCCACAACAGATCCTGAGTTCATCTTTTGTTCAACGAATGGTAATGTCTCAAAAGGTTCAATTTTCATTTTCGATAAAATCCCATTTACTTTTTCAAGACTATTCTTAGCATTTGACTTTACCAAATATTCTAAGGATTCCGAACAAAAAAACAGTATCAATGGGATTGTAATCAATGTAGCTATACCTGCAGTTTGAAACATAGCCCGCCAACCATAGTTCGGAATGACTTCCGCGGCTATTAAGCCAGCTACTACAGCACCAATCGGATATCCACTCATCACAAAGCTTACCCAAAAGTCTTTACTCTTATTCGGCGCATACTCAGATGCCAATGTGGAGACACTTGCAAGCATTCCACCAATACCCAAGCCACTTATAAATCGAAGTAACATTAATTGATTAACAGACTGTGAAAAAGAAGTCGCATAAATGCTCACTCCCATTATCATCGCACAAATCAATATCAGTCTCTTCCTTCCTATCTTATCTGCTTGAGGGGCAATTAGTAAAGCCCCGATCGTCATCCCCACGAGAGCAGCACTAAATACAATACCCAATGCCTGAGGAGAAATGCTCCATTCGGTACTTATGGCCGAAGCAGTATAAGAAATGACCAAAACATCCATCCCGTCCAGCATATTCATTAAAAAACAAATTAGAATAGTGGCATACTGAACGTACGTCATTTTCTGATTGTCAATAATTGATTTTACACTGCTTTGAATAGAGGCCATTATAGGTTCATCAAAATATCTTTATAAATAAATAGGCAAGCCAACATAATTTTCAGCAAACGAACTCCCTCCGACATCAGAATCCGTCAAATAGCTCAACGTCGCTAATTGCATCTGCGTATCAAATTCAGATTGTTCAGGCTTTATGTGGAAGGTAGTTGTTACCCACCAAGAAAACCGTTCTACTTTCCAGATACGACGTAGACAAATTTCAGTATAGCGATTCAATATGTCGTCATCGTCACTTTTAAAATGATTGATCAGTCCTTTCGATAAAACCTTTACATCAGCGACAGCTAAGTTCATCCCCTTCGCTCCTGTAGGTGGTACTATATGAGCTGCATCACCAGCAATATAAAGTCGACCGTATTGCATATTGTCACAAACGAAACTTCGCATAGGCGCGACTCCCCTATCAATGATCTTTCCACGATTAGTCTTAACGCCAAGTCGCTCATCTAATTCATTCCAAATGAAGTCATCCTGATAGGCATCTGGGTCTGTACCATTAGGGCATTGGATATATAATCGACTTAGTTCAGGGCCCCTCATACTTTGTAGCGCAAAACCCTTTCGATGATGAGCATAGATTACTTCATCAGATATCGGTGGCGCTTCTGCCAAAATCCCAAACCAAGAATATGGAAATTCATGTTCATAGATATTTCTTTTTTCTCGAGGTATGGATGGACGGCTGATGCCATGAAAGCCATCACAACCTGCTATAAAATCGCATTCCAACTTAAACATCTTGCCATCCAAAGAATAATGAATAACTGGATTGTTAGTTTCAAGTCCTTCTAATCTTTGTGCTTTAGCCTCAAAGATGATTTTCATCTCATCTTCATGACTTTTATCAATCATATCGTTTGAGATATTCTTTTGGCCGTAGACGGTAACCACTTTCCCTCCTGTTAGCTTTTTCACATTTATGTTATGTTGCTCTCCATTGAAGTGAAAGTGAATCCCTTCATGAACCATACACTCTTGCTGTAGCTTTTCTCCTACACCCTCTGCTATAAAGGTTTCAACAGTACCCTGCTCTTGCACTCCAGCTCGGAGCCGCTGTCTCAGGTACTTCTCATTTCTATTTTCCAAAATAACAGAACTGATACCGTTATTGTGAAGTATTCTTGCCAATAGTAAACCAGCAGGC
>CALHUZ010000229.1 GCA_938039305.1 uncultured Saprospiraceae bacterium | reverse complement strand
GTTAGGCTTTTGCATTATTTCTTTAAACACAGATAACATCTCTTTATAACCATCTTTAAAAAGAGCGTTGTTTCCTTTGATTTTAGAATCTTGAGGTAAATGCTTAAAGGTATATTGAGACCATCCTATCCACCAGACACCTACCATTAGAAAACCTATCCTGAACGGTAATGAACTTCCTTCAGCCATGCCAAACAGTTCTGGTTTTTGACTCATGAAAAGTATAGTGACTAAGAGCAGTACGCTACCCACATACCCGTAGGCATAGCCCTTCGCACTGACCGCATCATATCTATCGCTTGTCGTTATCGATGGAAGAAAGGCATCATAAAAAATGAGACTACCTGCATAGCCAATCGTTGAGATGATAAAGGCCATGGTGCCCAACCATACGAGCGGAGCATCGCTAAAAAAGAAGAGTATCATACAGGCAATACTTCCGATGGTCGTAAATATTTTTAAAAACTTAAGTCGCTTGTTTCCCGCATCAGCGATTCCTCCCAAGATAGGAGCAACTAAGGCTATAAGAATATAGGCTAAACTGATGGAATAGGAATAAACTGAAGAATTAGAAAAGTTTCTGCCGAGTATGTTAATCTGTTCTGGAGCAACAGCTAAAAAGTAGATGGGAAAGATAGCAGTAGAGATAACCAAGGAGTATGCTGAGTTAGCCCAATCAAACAGCGCCCACGCCCTAATCACTTTTTTATCATTTAGATTATGCGCTTGCACAGCCTCTTGCTTACTCATATATTATGCGTTCTCTTGGTGACACGACAAAAAGCCATTTTAATAGGCAATTACCCTGTCCGAATGTAGCGACAATAAGCTATAAGTTCTTACTTTTCCTCCAACTTAAACTGATTTCATACTTCTCATATGCGCGTTATTATTTTATCCCGAAACGGAGCACTGTATAGTACCAGAAGCCTTTTTAACGCAGCTCGAAGAAGAAATCACTTCGTTAGAGTCGTAGATCATATGCATTGTGACCTTATGATCGAGAATGAACACAATACTGTGTTTGTTCATGGGCAGCCGCTTAGAGGTTATGATATCATCATCCCTCGGATAGGCAATACAGTGACATCGTATGGTGCTTCTGTCATCAGGCAGTTTGAGAGTATGGGAGTAAAGTCCGTTCTTTCTGCTGAAGCATTGTTAAGAACTCGGGATAAGTTGAGTTGTATGCAAGTCTTATCTCATAATGGTATACCTGTTCCTAAGACTTTATTGATTAATAATTACAGTCAGTTTCAGCTGTTACATCATAAGATTGAGGATTTTCCTAAGATCATAAAGCTACAGAGTGGGACTCATGGTTTAGGAGTTATTAAAGCAGATAATGCTAAGTCTATGGAAGCCATGATGGAGGCGTTTTATGGGTTGAAGCAGAAAGTATTGGTCCAAGAGTTTATAGAAGAGTCGGCAGGTGAGGATATTAGGATATTCGTTGTGGGAGGAGAGGTGGTAGCCTCGATGAAAAGATCAGCTCAACCTGGAGAATTCAGATCAAACCTGCATAGAGGCGGTCATGCAGAAGTTGAAGAGATCTCTGAAGAGGAATCGAGAGTTGCCTTGGAAGCAGTAAGGATATTGGGGCTTAATGTAGCAGGAGTGGACCTTTTAAGATCGACAAGAGGGCCTCTAGTCTTAGAAGTAAATGCTTCACCTGGATTAGAAGGGATAGAGACGACGACTAAAGTGGACATTGCCAAAAAAATTATTCAACTTGCGGAGCGATTGGTAAAGCTTAGAGCAAATGGAGGATAGAACACTTGTCATAGATAGAGTTTCAGTAGGATTAGGGGAGTCAGAGCAGGTCAAGCTTAATGTAAGTAGGCTTCCTTCAGGAGATCCAGTGAGTATTCAGTCTTATGTTTTTAGATCTAATCAACCAGGACCGACTGTTTTGATTATGGGAGGTCTACACGGAGATGAGATCAATGGCATCCAAATAGTTAGGAAAATTCTTGAGGATAAGGTTCTAAACACTTTGATATCAGGTAGTGTTATTGCTATTCCACTGCTCAATGTATTCGGTTTCATTAACTACAGTAGAGACGTGCCTGATGGCAAGGATGTCAATCGAAGCTTTCCAGGTTCATCAACAGGCTCATTAGCGTCAAGGACAGCATCGGTACTCACCAAAAAAGTGCTTCCCAACGTAGATGTCGCAATAGATCTCCACACAGGAGGTGCAGAACGATATAACTATCCACAGATTCGATACACTAAAAAAGATGAAAAGGCTAAAAAACTAGCTGAAGCATTTGGTGCTCCTTATATGATCGAAAAACCTTGGATTACGAAGTCATTTCGGAAGACTGCTAATCAGATGGATATCTCCGTTATAGTTTATGAAGCGGGTGAGTCGGTTAGATTGGATGGATATGCCATAGAGCTGGGAGTGGCTGGAATCAAGCGATCCTTAAAATCTTTAGGTATGATCTCTGAAGCGCCCAAGATGAATCACGAGATAAGGTCATTCACTTCTACAGGTTGGATCCGTTCTTCAGAAGCAGGACTTTTTACATGGACAAAGCAGTCTGGCTCCTTTGTCAGCAAAGGAGAGCAACTTGGGGTTGTTCACTCACCACATGGCGACAGGACTAAGAGGATATTAGCACCGAAGAGTGGCTATATCATAGGTCACAACAATGCCTCCGTTGTACATAATGGAGATGCATTATTCAACATAGCTTATCCTTAATGTATATTCGGTTAGTAATATCGGTTTGTTTGTTACTAAGCTTTGATGAATATCTGGTTGGACAGAGTTCTTTTTCTGATCAACTGAAAGATTTATTGGAAGATTCGCGATCTGAATCAGCGGCATTTGGTATTAGTATAAAAGCGTTGGATGGGGAGGTTTTGTACCAACATCAACCTAAGACGAGATTTATCCCAGCTTCTACTTTTAAGCTGATCACCAGTTTAAGTGCTATAGACATATTAGGGGCTGATTATTCTTATGCGACTTCTGTTGGATATATCGGTACAGTTGCTGAAGATGGAGTTCTTACTGGGGATATAGTCATCAAAGGCTCTGGTGATCCTTCCCTCGCTGCTATAGAAATGGATGATCAAGCCACTTTAGATCAGCTACTATCGAAGGTATTGAGCATGATCCGTAAGAAAGGGATAACCTGTGTTACTGGGTCTCTTATGGTAGATGGGACTTTTTTTGATAGTCAAGGCATTCACCCAAGTTGGTCATGGGATGATTTGACTAACTATTATGCATCTGGTGCCTATGGGATCAATGTGCATCAAAATCTTTATAAATTAAGTTTTAAGCGGACCAACATAGCTCATCAAGAGACTACAATTGAGAAGATAGAACCAAGTGTACCTGGATTAGACATTAGAAATGAAGTGAGCACTGGACCTATAGGTTCAGGAGATAATGCTTATATATATGGGGATCCTTATAGTAATAAAAGATGGGTAGAAGGAACGATTCCTCCAGGTAAGGGACAGTTCAGTATTAAAGGAGCGATACCTAACCCTATGGCTTTTTTAGGTCATCATCTGGTTACGAGGTTAGTTGATTCTGGAATACAAGTAAATGGCTACAAAGTCGCGAAAGAAAAAAGTGGTGCAATTGAACCTTTAGGAAGTATTAGATCTAAACCTCTATCAGCACTAGCAACATTTGCTAATCATACATCTAATAATCTTTTCTGTGAAGCCTTTTTCAAAACGATAGGCGCCACTAAGACAGGTGAAGGTTCTTATATCGCTGGTCGAGAAGCACTCGAAGCATATTTGCGTGAAGCGCAGTTAGATATCTCAGGTATCCGGATAGAAGATGGAAGTGGCTTGTCTGCTCGTAACAGAGTCAGCCCGGAGTTTATGACTGAGTTTCTGGCTTATCAGATCCGATCTAACGGCTTAGAGAAAGTGAAGCAATACATACCTAAAACCGGACTGCAAGGAAGTGTCCGTCGGTTTTTAAATGGTTATGAAGCACAAGAGTCGTGTTGGCTAAAGTCTGGTTCAATAAATAACGTTTTGGCCTATGCTGGGATTTTGGAGGGCAAGTCTAAGCAGCCTATTTTGATCTCAATCGTAGCGAATGGGCATGACTCTAATCGCAACCTTAGAGGACAAATGGAAAGGATCATCGAAACGATATATCAAGAATTCTAAGAGGTTCTATGAACATCAGTTCTTCTGTGCTACCTTTACTAACGCTATGAGAATAATCTTTGCATTTTCTTTGACTATATTATGTCTCTCTTTTCTGAGTTGCGATGAAAAGCCAATCGCTCATCAGGCAAATAGTTCTGTTGTAAATCTTCCAGATGAACCAATTGTTAACAACACTGCCGTTAACGCGGAGGAGGGGCGTTATGCATGGCAGAAGCCGGGCCTTGTTATTGATAAATTAGGAGACCTTGAAGGAAAAGTGATAGCAGATATTGGTGCAGGTACGGGGTACTTCGCATTCAGGTTATTAAGTAGGGCAGAGAAGGTCATTGCTGTAGAGATAGATCCTGATTTGATCGATTTGATGAATATCTTTCGGGAAAACTTAGACACAGTAGCTCAAAGCAAAATCGAAACACGTCTTGCCTCCTCCGAAGGGCCTAACCTTCTTAATGATGAGATCGACATCGCTTTGATTATTAATACGATTGGTTTTATAACTGACAAGGAGGCTTACTTAAAGAACCTTAGATCAGTCATCAAGGAAGGTGGAGAAGTAGTCATTGTTGACTTTAAGACGAAGAGAATACCAGATGATATCGCTACTCCAGAAGAATACCGTGTAAGTCTACTTGAGCTTGAAAACATATTGATGAAGACAGGGTATAAGAATGTCGTCACTGATGACATCAGTCTTAATTACCAATACATCGTAAAGGCTTCTCGAGAATAACTTGATTCGGCCTATGTGAATTCCTATCTGATGATTAGAGCATCTCGCTCAGGTCCGATTGATACTATAGGAATCGGTACTTTTACAAAGGACTCTAAGTATTCTAGATACTCTTTAAATGCATCAGGAAGCTCTTTATCATCTGAACTCAATGTTGTATTCCATCCTTTGAAGGTCTTGTATAAAGGCTTATAGTTGTCTATACAGAGATCATATGGAAGTTGATCTGTCTCTTTATCATCTACGAGATATCTATCTGCAACAACGATCTCATCGAAGTTGTCCATGATGTCTGATTTCGTCAGAGCGATCTGAGTTACACCATTAATCATGACGCTATATCTTAATTGTACAAGGTCTATCCAGCCACATCTTCTTGGTCTGCCCGTAGTTGCACCAAACTCATGACCTAAGTCTTGAAGCTTTTTGCCGTTGTCATCAAATAGTTCTGTTGGGAATGGGCCACCACCGACACGTGTACAATATGCTTTACTGATACCTATGACCTCACCTATCTTAGAAGGTGCAACCCCAAGACCGGTACAAACTCCTGCTGTGATTGTGTTAGATGATGTGACGAAAGGGTAGGTGCCGAAGTCTATGTCTAACATGACACCTTGCGCACCTTCTGCTAAGATCTTACCACCTTTGTCCAATATATCATTGAGATAGTACTCACAATCGACACGCTCAAAATCCTTCAAGAAGTCTATGCATTCAAACCATTCTTCTTCATTCCATTCGAATTCAAATGCTGGATATATAGCGGCGATCGTCTCGTGTCTTTTCTTTAAGTCCTGATATTTCTCTTTGAAGTTAGGTGCGTCAGTATCGCCAAATCTTAGACCGTTCCTACCTGTCTTGTCCATATATGTTGGACCGATACCTCTCAAGGTAGAACCTATTTTCTTATCTCCTTTAGCTTTCTCAGATGCAGCATCTAAGTATCTATGGGATGGTAAGATGAGGTGAGACTTCCGAGCAATCTTTAATCGACTTCTTACATCAACTCCAAGTGCTTCGAGTCCTTTTATTTCTTTTCTAAGTGTGATAGGGTCAATAACAACACCATTGCCGATGACATTTTCTACACCTTCTCTGAATATCCCAGAAGGGATGGTGTGTAAGACGAACTTTTCTCCTTTGACATATATGGTGTGGCCAGCATTGGGGCCTCCTTGAAAACGACAGATGGCATCGTATTTGTCAGCGAGGTAATCTACGATCTTACCTTTGCCTTCATCGCCCCATTGTAATCCTATAAGTACATCTACAGCCATATTCCCTTATCTCTTAGTTGCCGCAACAGCGGTTGGTTTTAAATGGCGAAAGGTACAGACACATATTTACAATGTCTAATATATGTTCCTTAAAATCCCAAAGCTTTTAATCTTTACACTTTTCGCACTTACCATAGACGTTGAGAGAATGGTACTCGACCTTGAATCCATTTACTTCACTATGTGCTTGAACAGACTTGTGGACCCGTTCATCATCGAACTCTACAATAGTCCCACATGTGATACATACTAAATGATCATGATCCTCAAATCCATAGGAGCGCTCATACAGGGTCTTGTTATTGCCAAACTGATGAGCTTTGATTAGTTCGCACTCCACCAGAATCTCTAAGGTGTTGTAGATTGTTGCTCTACTTACTCGGTATGCGTTTTGCTTCATTTTGATATACAAAGCCTCTGCATCAAAGTGGTGTTGATTCAAGTAAATCTCTTCGAGGATGGCAAATCGCTCGGGAGTCTTTCTGTTATTATTGGTTTCAAGAAAATGTTTGAATTTTGCTCGCGCTTGCAAATGTCTTTCCTCCAAACCTTCGTGGTCAATTGTTATCATATCATTGTTTGGTTTAAGTAGAGATGCGCTCTACGGTTGATATGTTTTCTAATTCTTTCAGTGACTTCATGACGAGCATCAGTTGGTTCTTATCTTTCACTACTATCTTCAATCGCCCTTCATAAATTCCTTCATCTCCCTCTATAGCGAAGGAGCGTATATTGATGTTTAAGTTATTGGATATTTCATTCGTCAGTGTTTGTATGACACCTGGACCGGAGTCAATTCCAGTTATTTTAATTTCAACCATGAAATCCCTCGAAGACTGAGATGTCCAATCTGCTTTTAAAATTCGATAACCATAATTGGTAAATAAATTAGATGCATTGGCGCAACTCATTCGGTGGATCTTCATTCCAGCATTAGAAGTCAAGAATGCAAAAATTCTATCTCCAGGTACTGGGTTACAACAAGCTGAAAGTTCAAATTGGAAATTATCCGCCGGTTCATCATTGATTTTAATTAATACCTCTTTGCCAATAGTGCCTGGGGTGGTAGCAGAGTTAGCTTGCTGCTGAATCTGTACCTTCTTCTCTTGAAAAGGTTTTAGTTCACCATTCTCGACAATAAATAGTTTGCTAAATTCTGCAAGTTTAATTTCTTCAGAATTGATGGCAAGGAAGAGGTCTTTTTTATTTTTAAATTTAAAATGTGAGATTAAAAAATCTACATTTTGGTCATAGTCAACTTTAAGGTTTTTTAATTTTCTTATAAGCGCTTCTTTCCCGAGATCGGATAGGACTTTCGTCTTTTCATTTATAGAAGATCTGATTTTAGATCTGGCTTTTCCAGTTATGACAAGTTTTAACCAGTTTTCAGAAGGCGTCTGATTTTTAGAAGTCGTAACCGTTACTTTATCACCATTTTCAAGCACATGTCCCATGGGCACAAGCTTGCTATTTACTTTTATCGCAGTTGCTTTGGCACCGACATCAGAATGAATGTCAAATGCAAAATCTAGTGCTGTTGCTCCTTTGGGTAATATCCTCATATCACCATTAGGGGTAAAGACATAGACTTCTTCACTGAAGAGGTTAGTCTTGAAGTCAGATAAAAATTCAAGTGCGTCACCTTCTTGTGTTTCTAAAAGGTTACGGATGTTATCTAACCAATGCTCATAGACATTGTCGTTATTTTTAACTCCTTTGTATTTCCAATGGGCAGCAAATCCTCTCTCAGCGATATCGTTCATTCGTTCACTGCGGATCTGCACTTCTACGTATCGACCACTTGGTCCTATGACTGTGGTATGAAGAGACTCATATCCATTTCCTTTTGGACTTGTGATCCAATCTTTTAATCTTTCAGGTATAGGCTTATAGTGATCAGTGATAGCGCTATAGATCTGCCAACAGATAGATTTCTCCAGATTTCGAGGGACATCGACTATTACCCTTACGGCAAATAAATCATAAATTTCTTCAAACTCAATGTTCTTGGTCTTGATCTTATTCCATATCGAAGAAATCGCTTTAGGTCGGGCAAGAATACGATAAGGAACTTTTAACTCCGTGATTGGAGCCTGAAGTGGTTTAAGAAATGATTTTAAATATATAGATCGCTGCTCTTCATTATCCTTGATTTTCTTTTGAAGAGCATTGTAGTTTTCTTCATCTGTTATCATCATACAGATGTCTTCAAATTCTGTTTTGATACCATACACCCCCAGTCTGTGCGCTAATGGTGCATATATGAACATCGTCTCTGCTGCTATCTTGAGCTTTTTATGCTGGGGCATGGGAGCGATGGTCCGCAAGTTGTGCAATCTGTCGGCCATTTTAATCAGTACGACTCTTACGTCATTGACGAGCGTACTAAGTACCTTCTTAAGGTTCTCTGCATTTTGATTGCCTAGATTATATAATCCATCGAGCTTAGTGAGACCGTCTACGATCTGTGTGATCTTAGGGCCAAAAATATCGGATATCTCTTCGAGGTTTATCGGAGTATCTTCAACGACATCATGCATAATAGCACAGATGACAGCCGTCGGACCCAGTCCCATTTCTTCATGAGCTATTCTGGCCACCTCGATAGGATGGAAGATGTAAGGCTCACCTGATTTGCGCCTTTGAAACTGATGAGCGTCGAATGCCAACTCAAAAGCTTTGTTGAGGTTGATTTCATCATCTCCTTTAAGCTTAGGCTTTAATGATGCTAATAAATCCGAATATGCAGCTCTGACTGATACTGCTTCTTCGGTGCTGTAGGTGTCCGCAAAGTGGGGCATAGGTTTCTTAATTAGACTTAGACCGAGTCTAAGTTATGACTTTTTGATTAATTTATTTTCGTTTGAGATTCTTCGATAAATTCCTTCATCTTATGCAATAAGAATTTATCTTTGCGCCCCATATCGAATGCGGGTGTGGTGAAATTGGTAGACACGCTAGACTTAGGATCTAGTGCTTCACGGCTTGGGGGTTCGAGTCCCTCCACCCGCACAACTAACGGATCAGCGATTTTCTTTGACTAAAAACAATGAAGAGCGCAATCCTTTAGCGAGTAAGAAAAGCCAAAGGGCAAACTCTTCTCGCAAGATTTAAGTGCTAAGACACAGTTATTTTGGATATAAATGCTGAGACGTTTCTCGGCATTTCTTTTTTTCATAATCGTATACATCATAGATGAAGACTGAATTAATCGACAAAGGGGACATGACCTCTGAATTGACCTTAGTTATAGAGGCAGCTGACTACAAGCCAGAGTTTGATAAAGAGCTAAAGAAATATAGCAAGGAAGTGTCTATGAAAGGATTTCGTAAAGGCAAGGTTCCTTTGACGGCGATTAAAAAGATGTATGGAAAGTCCGTTTTAGCTGATGTGATCGACAAAAAGGTGCAAAAAGGCCTTCAAGACACGATAGAAGAAAAAGAATTGGACATATTAGGAAGTCCTATAACGTCTGCTGATCAGAAGATGATTGATTTTGACTTAAAGTCTTTTGGAGACTTTGAGTTTAAGTTTGATCTCGGTATGGCACCAGAAGTCTCAGTGGTAGGCGCGACAGCCGCTGATTCTTATAAAAGCTATAAAGTCAAAATAGCAGAAGAACAAGTCGATGAGCAAATCGAGGAGCTCAAGAAAAGGATGGGGGAGCAGAAGGATGTAGAGTCTCCTATAGAGGTGATGGATATAGTAAGCCTGAAAATTAAAGAGGTAGGTGGTGAAAATGAAGAGCCTTTTACTGCAGACATTACCATCATGCCTGATCGTATGACGGACGCATATAAGGATGAGTATTTGGCGAAAGCCATAGGATACAAAAGTCAAGTAGATATATATAAGTTGGAGAAAGAAGCTACTGAAGATTATGTAAACAAGTACTTCTTAAAAGATGCCCCAGAAGGAACTGGAAGCTCTTTTGAGACTGAAGTAACTGGCGTAAAGAGACTCATACCTGCGGAAGTAAATGAAGAGTTTTTTACGAAAGCATTTGGCAATGAAGAGATCAAGGATGAAGCTGCAGCAAGAGTTAAGTTGAGAACGGACCTTGAAGAGTTCTATGATAAGCAAGGAATCTCTATAACTAAGAGATATATCCTCGAAAGTCTCATCGAGAAGAATGAGATGAACTTCCCTGATACATTCTTGAAAAGATGGTTAGCTGTGACTAACGAGAAGCTCAGTGCGGAACAGATAGAAAAGGAATACGGAGATTTCGCTAAAAACCTTAGGTGGACTTTAGTCAAAAAGGAGATTTGTAAGTCTGAGTCGATAGATGTGACGATTGAAGAGATCAGAGCTGCGATGATTGAAAAGTTCAAAGCACAGTTTGCTCAGTATGGAGCGGGTGTAGGGCTTGGCGATATAGACTATGATGGATTCGCAGATCGTATGATGGAGAACCAAGAGTCAGTTCAGAAAGAATATGAAGAATTGATGGCTGAAAAGGTGTTAGAAAGTGTGATTGGGACTGTCAAGCTTGATGAGAAAGAAATAACTATTGACGAGTATAAGGCAATAGTAGATGAGCTTCAGCAAAACAATGGATAGCATATTGCTGTTTAAGTGATATATATAGTAATTTTATCATATAAAGATAGCAAGAGATATGTTTAATCAAAACGAGTTTAAGAAGTACGCAACCAAGCACATGGGCATGAGCACCATGCACTTAGAGAAGTATATGGAGAATGGTATCCCTAATATAGAAGGGTTCACTCCACAAGTTATAGAGGAAAGACCGATGAATATCGTCGGTATGGATGTCTTCAGTAGATTGATGATGGATAGAGTCATCTTTATGGGTGTTCCAGTCAATGACTATGTAGCCAATGTTGTGCAAGCACAAATGTTGTTTTTAGAGTCTACTGATCCAAAGATGGATATCCAGATGTTTATCAACAGTCCTGGTGGTTCTGTGATAGCTGGATTAGGTATCTATGACACGATGCAGTATGTATCTCCGGATGTTAATACAATCTGTACAAGTCTCGCTGCTTCTATGGGAGCTGTGTTATTATGTGCAGGAAAGAAAGGAAAGAGAAGTTGTCTGCCTCATAGCCGAGTGATGATTCACCAGCCATCAGGTGGCATGCAAGGCCAGTTTTCGGACATGGAGATTTCTTATAAGCTCATCAAAGATATGAAGATGGAGCTATATGAGATCATGGCTGAGCACACAGGCAAATCTGTAGAAGAGATTGAAAAGGATTGTGATCGTGATTATTGGATGAAGTCTGAGGATGCTAAGGCATATGGCCTTGTTGACGAAGTTTTGACTCGTAAGAAAGCATCTTAATACCTTTTCATGAGTAAGAGTACTAGAAATACACCCAAATGTTCTTTTTGCGGTAAAGACAAGAGTGATGCACTTTTGCTTATAGCTGGAGTTGAAGGTCATATCTGTGAGTCTTGTGTAGAGCAAGCAAACGAGATCGTGGCTAAAGAACTCAAGAATGACATGGCAGATGATGATACAGCATTTGCACTTCCTGAAGGAGTAAAGCCAGCAGATATCAAAGCTTATCTTGATCACTATGTGATCGGACAAGAAGATGCAAAGCGCTATTTGTCTGTAGCTGTCTATAATCACTATAAGCGTCTTAAGTATAACCGAGGGATTGATGATGTAGAGTTGGAAAAATCCAATATTCTCTTTGTAGGTGATACGGGGACAGGAAAGACTTTGATGGCTAAGACCATTGCTAAGTTTTTAGATGTTCCATTCGCTATAGTTGATGCGACCGTATTTACTGAAGCGGGTTATGTGGGAGAGGATGTTGAGAGTATGCTAAGTCGCTTACTTCAAGTATGTGATTATAATGTGGAAGCTGCCCAGAAGGGGATCGTATATATAGATGAGATAGATAAGGTTGCTCGGAAAAGCGATAACCCTTCTATCACCAGAGACGTATCTGGTGAAGGGGTGCAGCAGGCTTTGCTAAAGATGCTGGAAGGTACCGAAGTTAATGTACCACCTCAAGGAGGAAGAAAGCACCCTGAGCAAAAGCTGATTGCCGTAGATACTTCGGATATCTTGTTCATCTGTGGAGGCGCATTCAGTGGCATCGACAAGATCATAGCCAAGCGACTAAATACTCATGTCATAGGTTTTAAGAACAAGGATCAGGATAGAGTAGAGGACGCTTCTTTGCTAAAGCATATCATACATCAGGATATTAAGTCATTTGGATTGATTCCAGAGCTATTAGGAAGACTTCCTGTACTTACATTTCTCGAGCCTCTTACAAAGGACACGATGCTCAGGATTCTCTCAGAACCAAGAAACGCTCTTACAAAACAATATATCAAGCTATTTGAGCTAGAGGATATAGAGCTAAAGTTTGAAAAGAGCGCGCTTGATTTTATTGCTGAAAAGGCATTAGAGTTTAAGCTTGGAGCCAGAGGGCTAAGATCGATATGTGAAGAGATTCTTACAGATGCTATGTATGAACTGCCGTCAGATGCTGATGTCAAGAACTTCAAAGTGACAAAGGCCTATGCTCAAAGACAGATCAATAAGTCCAAATTAGGTAAACTGAAAGTGGCTTAAAACTCACACTTACACACGTTATTTATTGTGCTGATTCTATCCTTTCAATAGGATGAAAGGGGTATTCCTTAGGAGGTTTTAAAGTAGCTGACAGAATAGTGTTAAAATTATACTCAGGGTAAATTATCATATTATATTCGCCCCGTGTAAAAATCTAACGTACCATTTTTATACACCCGCCATCAAAGCAATTTGATGGCGGTTTTCTTTTTTAGGCCTACCTTGTTCTGACGATGAGATTCTTTATTGAACTTGCTTATGATGGGACTAATTATGCCGGTTGGCAAAGACAACCTAATGCAGTCACTGTTCAAGGAGAGTTAGAAAGAGCACTTAAGGTTTTTACAAAGTCAGACATCGCTCTGCATGGGTGTGGAAGAACTGACAAAGGAGTACACGCTACTTTCTATATCGCTCATTGTGATTTAGAAATTGACCCGTCAGAAGTGGATCACACAATATATAAGCTGAATCACTTGCTTCCTGAGGACATCTCATGTCGACGGTTTATAAAGGTCAACGATGATGCTCATGCACGGTTTGATCCAACTGCTCGCAGCTATACTTATAGCATTCATCTTTTTAAAGATCCCTTCTTAAAGAAGTACTCCACTTATGTCTCTTATGGCAAGAAGTTGGACTATCAGTTACTCGATGAAGTAGCGATTAGAATTGCTGAAGCGGAAGACTTTACTGCCTTTTGTAAGATGCATGGTTCGGATACATCTATGAGGTGTGAGATCCAAGAAAGCAAGTGGCATTTCGGAGAAGACAAACGTCTTTATTATAAGATAACAGCCAATAGATTTTTAAGAGGCATGGTGCGCCTGATCGTAGGGACCTCACTTAGTGTTGCCTCTGGAAAGATGACGATCGATGAATTAGAAAAGCATATGTCAGCAGGTACGCGAGGACCTCACATGAGTAGTGCACGTGCGGAAGGACTTGCACTAACTGATGTTCAATATCCTTATTTATAACAGTTCTCGCGGAGTTCAGTACTAAGCTGAGACTACTTGATCTTGATAAAGCGGGAATTGAGTCATAAATGTATTTACGAGCCCACCGATTTCTTTGATGACCTTTTCATTTTCCATGTTGGTGATCACATGATCTAACCAATCTACAACCTGCACACAATCATCTTCTTTAAATCCTCTTGACGTTATAGCTGCTGTTCCCACTCTGATTCCTGATGTCACGAAAGGACTTTTATCATCGTAAGGAACCATGTTTTTATTCACAGTTATTTCGGCGCGGACAAGTGCTTTCTCAGCGTCTTTCCCAGTTACATTCTTAGATCTTAGATCAATCAACATTAAGTGATTGTCTGTTCCTCCTGATATCACTTTATAGCCTTTATCTACAAATGCTTGGGACATAACTTTAGCATTGGAAATAACTTGAGATCCATATGCTGTAAAGGAAGGATCTAATGCTTCTGCAAATGCTACCGCCTTTGCTGCAATCACATGTTCTAATGGGCCTCCTTGCATGCCAGGGAACACGCCACTATTCATGATAGATGACATCATGATTGGGTTCCCTTTCTTAGTTGTTCTTCCCCAAGGGTTCTCAAAGTCATTACCCATCATTATGATACCACCTCTTGGTCCTCTAAGCGTTTTATGTGTTGTAGAACTTACGATGTGACAGTGGGGGAGAGGATCGTTAAGATGCTTGCCTGCTATTAATCCAGCAGGGTGGGCGATATCGGCCAAAAGCAGAGCACCTACTTCATCTGCGATTGCTCTAAAGCGAATATAATCCCAGTCTCTACTGTAAGCTGATGCACCACAGATGATCAACTTTGGTTTGTTGGCTTTAGCTAATGCTTCCACCTTATCCATATCTATAGTACCAGTCTCTTCTTCTACTCCATAGAAAACTGGATTGTATACTTTGCCTGAAAAGTTAACTGGCGAACCATGAGACAAGTGACCTCCATGTGATAAATCAAATCCCAATATCGTATCACCAGCTTCCAAGCACGCTAAGAAGATAGCAGCATTGGCTTGAGCTCCAGAGTGTGGTTGAACATTTGCATAAGCTGCACCAAACAGTAACTTAAGTCTTTCGATAGCAAGTGTTTCTATCTCATCAACTACTTCACATCCACCATAATACCTTTTTCCTGGATATCCCTCGGCGTATTTGTTTGTTAAGCAGCTACCCATAGCATCGATAACTGGTTGGCTTACAAAGTTTTCAGAAGCGATAAGTTCTACTCCTGATCTTTGGCGATGTAGTTCTCTGTCTATGAGGTGGAATACGCTATCCATGATTTCTCTTGATATGAATTGATAATAAAAATACAAATGTATAATTTACTATATTTCTTTAGTCGGAATAAGACGGAATATTTATGATGAAGAGTGATTAAAGACTTTATCTAAATAAAAAGAGTCTTCTCACATCATGTGAGAAGACTCTTTTTATTTAGACTTCTACAGAAGTCTTATATCATTGAGATTACTTTCTTACTCCAAGAGCCTTAAGTGTCTCGATATTCATGTTTCCGATAGGAAGACCATTATCTCTCTGGAACTTCACTAAAGCAGCTTTTGAAGCAGCTCCCCAAGAACCATCAACACCAGCTGCGCCAATGTTGTATCCTTTGTCAGAAAGTGCTTGCTGAATAGATCTGTATAGATTAGCATCTACGTCAGAGTTACATACTACTTCTTCCCACTTAGTGAATCCACCTGCAGTTACAAGATTACGCTTAGTAATGTTGTTGTACTGAGCAGGCGTCTCTGTTACTGAAGTTGAAGCAGCAGCAGCTAACTTCTTGTAGCTTCTATCACTGTACTGAGCCGCGATGTCAGTTGAGCTTACAGATGCGTCAGAAACTAACTTCTGGTAAGAGTAAGTCTCATATTTTGCTGGTATCTCATTAGTTGTTGTTGAAGCAGGTGATACTAACTTCTGGTAGCTTCTGTTACCATAAGTATTACAATCTCCTCCTCCAGTATCACCTGAAGTTACCATCTCTGTTCTTCTGTTCTGGCTTCTACCATTCGCAGTTGCGTTAGTAGCAACTGGTTGATCTGCACCCATACCTGCATAACCAAGTCTTGAAGCAGGAACGCCTGCATCTACAAGTGCTTGATATACAGCTTGTGCTCTTCTTTCAGATAAAGACTTGTTTAGCGCAGCTGATCCTACGTTGTCTGTGTGACCTACAAGCTGAGCAGTTACACCTGTCTTCTCCATCAACATAGCTTTTACTCTATTGATTTCAGCTGTAGATGATGATGTAAGTTGTGCTGATCCAGTCTCAAAGTTCACAGCAAGTACTGACGTAGCTCCACAAGGAACGATAGATGCGCTCGCTGGAGTAACTAACTTCTGGAATGTTCTTGTTGTATATACAGCAGGTACTTCTTCTACTCTTGTAGTAGCTGGAGTAACTAACTTTTGCATAGATACAGTCTCGTATCTCGCAGGAATCTCTGTTGTCACTGTTGAAGCTGGCTTAACTATCTTCTGGTAAGATCTTGTGCCATATACAGCAGGAACTTCAGTTGTTCTTGTAGTAGCTGGAGTAACGAGCTTTCTATAAGTTCTTGTCTTATATACAGCAGGTACGTCAGACTTAACACTTGTAGCTGGAGTAACAAGCTTCTGGTAAGACCTTGTCTCGTTTCTTGCAGGTACTTCGATTGTTCTGATACAGTCATCTCCACTTGCAGTATAACCTGCGGCACAAGCTTTTCTTACTTGCTTTGTGAATGTACGGCTCTGTGCAGGCACTTCTACAAGACACCATACTAAACAATCTTCAGGATCTGCAGAAAGACAATTCTTATCAGCCTTTCTTCTTTCCCATCTTGTTGAAGCAGCAGCAGTCTGGATAGTTTCAGAGATTGTCTCAAACTCTGCAGGGATACGTTCGATACGAGTTCCTGCCTCCTGTGCTAATACTGTCTCAGTAACTGTCTCATATACAGCTGGAACAGTTCTGATAGTAGAGTAAGCAGCTTTAGCTAAAACTTGCTCTGATACTGTTTCGTAAACTGCAGGAACTACAGACAATGTCGTGTAAGCTTCCTTAGTTAATACTTGCTCAGTGATTGTCTCATACTCAGCTGGTACAGTAGCGATACGTGTAGAAGCTTCTTGAACAAGCTTCTGCTCAGTAACTGTCTCAAATACAGCAGGCACAACACGTAATACTGTGTAAGCCTCTTTTGCTAAGATCTGCTCTGATACAGTCTCAAATCTTGCTGGAGATGTAGTCAAAGTTCCTACCTCACCCATTGAACCATTAGAATAAGTTCCTACCATAGCTCTAGGAGCCTCTTTAGTAAGCACTCTTTCTGACATAGTTTCAAACTTTGCAGGGATAACTGATAGAGTAGTAGAAGCTTCTGCAGCCAACTTTTGCTCTGATACAGTTTCGAATGTTGCAGATGAAGCTGTCAATGCAGTTCCTGCTTCTTTTGTAAGTACTCGTTCTGATACAGTCTCGTAAGTCGCTGGACTTACTGCAACCTTCGTCGAAGCTTCTTTTACAAGAACCTTTTCAGTAACAGTCTCGTACTGATCTACGATTTGACATTTTGCATAGCACTTACCCGGTACTGAAGGCATGCCGGCCTCAGGTTGAGCGTAAAGTGCTGCAAACGCAAATAGCAGACAAATAGTAAATAAAGAGTTTAGATTTCTCATGTTTTTGAAAGCGTTTATTTAAAAATTAATTTGGACTTTTTTGATTTGGGGTGCAAAAGTAGTTAAAGTCATTGTTTTGCCAACATTTCTTTAGGATATGTCGCAAAAAATAGTGACTCATTTCCTTGGTCCCAGTTTAGACGAGATTCTGCTCTGAAGGTCACTGTTCTTGTTGGCTTCTTGAGTAAAATTTTTATTTCGTCCTTCGCCTCATACATCGCACTTCCCTCGGATCCGAAATTAAGCATTTTAACAAAAAATCGCTCATCAATCCCACATTTTATAGATCCTTCTCTAATGATGGCATCTATTTCTATTTTTTCTAGTGGTTTGCCCTGCTGGGTAATCCCGAAGATTCGCCGATTTAATAATCCTTGAGATAATATTTGTAGGATTCTATTACTGCTATTTTGGCAAGATTTAATCAATGTGATAACATCGGAATCATCGATGTTGAGAAATGCTTCAATCTGCTGATCCGAATCCAGCGTGATATTTTCATTGATAAGTCTAATCAAGGAAGATTCAAAAGTAGGTGGAGTGCTGGATTTAAGTTCTTCTTTATATTCTTTAAGGAACATCTTTAGCATATGATCGGCAGCTAGGGCTGTCTTGTGCATATAGACTTGATGGTACATAAAGTGACGAGACAGTAAGAACTTCTCGATTGAGTGAATACCTTTTTGCTCTATTACGAGCGCACCTTCATAGACGTTCATCATTTTGATGATTCTGTCATAACCAATGATGCCTTCAGCAACTCCAGTATAGAAACTATCCCTACTCAGATAATCCATTCGATCTACATCGACTTGTCCTGATATCATCTCTGATAAGAAAGCCTTAGGGTACCCTTTGGTAAATATCCTGATTGCCATATCCAAACGACCATGAAACTCTTCATTAAGTTTACGCATGATCTGTAGTGTCAGATCTTCATGATGCACTGCGATGATCTCCCCCTCAAGAGCATGAGAGTAAGGACCATGGCCCACATCGTGTAATAAGATAGCTATGAGAGTAGCCTCATGCTCTTCTGTAGTTATATCGACTCCCTTGGATTTTAGATTGATGATCAGTTTATCGCAAAGATGGAGTGCACCGAGCGCATGATGGAAGCGCGAGTGGGTGGCTCCAGGATATACGATGCTGGACATGCCAAGCTGCTGTATCCTTCTTAATCTTTGAAAGTAGGGGTGATCGATGAGCTCATAAATGAACTCGTACGGGTAACTAACTAATCCATAGATCGGATCATTGAATATCTTTATCTTGGACATGTCTATATCTATTGCATAATCCGTACCTAAATTTCACGTCAGTAGAATAAAAGTCATGTGGGCTCGTTTTTTCAGTACTTAACGAGTAGTCATCGACTTCTCTCACCTTCAAGCTCGACTATAGCGCACTTTTTACTTTCGTAAATATTCTTTCTTAATTAATAACTAATATTCTGTTGTATGGCGGGCATAAAAATTTTGTGGGCTGACGATGAGATCGACATGCTTAAACCTCAGTTATTCTTCCTTGAGAAGAAAGGATACAAAGTAGTAACCGTAAGTAACGGGCATGATGCTCTTGATGTCTTTGATGAGCAGAAGGACATAGATGTCGTCTTCTTGGATGAAAGTATGCCAGGTATAAGTGGGCTTGAGACACTTTCCAGACTCAAAGAGAAGAATGCTAATGTGCCCATTGTGATGATCACAAAGAATGAAGCAGAAAATCTGATGGAAGAAGCCATCGGCTCCCAGATCGACGACTACCTTATCAAGCCAGTTAATCCAAATCAGATCTTACTGACGCTCAAAAAGCTCACGGATAACAAAAGATTGGTCAGTGAAAAGACGATGACAGATTATCAAGTGGAGTTTCGCAATATCTTAATGGAGATCAATAGTGGTCTTGATAAAGAAGGTTGGGTTGATATATATAAGAAGATCATCGGTTGGGAGCTGAAGTTGGACAAGTCCAATACGACAGAGATGCAAGATATTCTTCAGATGCAAAAGAATGAGGCTAATGCTGAGTTCAACAAGTTCATCTCGAAGAACTACGAAGATTGGTTTGCAAAGCCAGATGATGCACCCGTCATGTCTCACAACTTATTTAAAAATTACCTCTTCCCTGAGTTAGCGGATAAGAAGCCTAACTACGTTTTCTTATTGGATAATCTGAGATTTGATCAATGGAAGATCATTGAACCGGAAGTGACGCAGATGTTTCGTGTAGAGCAAGAAAAAACGTTCTATAGTATTCTTCCCACATGCACGCAGTATAGTAGGAACGCCATCTTCGCAGGGATGACGCCGGCAGATATTGTCAAGCACTATCCAAGTAAGTGGTCATATGATCATGAAGAAGGAGGAAAGAACAATTATGAGGCTGACTTTCTAAAGTCTCAAGTCGATCGTATGATTAGAAAGCCAATGACAGTGGATTACTTAAAAGTAACCAATGTGAGCAAGGCGAAGTTCATGCTTGATAACATCTTGAACTATAGTCAGAATGATCTAACAGTAATCGTCTACAATTTTATAGACATGCTTTCTCATGCTCGTACAGAGATGGAAGTGTTGAAAGAACTTGCAGGAGATGAGAAGGCATATCGTTCACTGACTCTTTCTTGGTTTGAGAACTCGCCTCTTAAAGGTGCATTAGAAAAACTAAGAGATAAGGATGTCAATGTGTTTATCACTACAGATCATGGTACGATCAGAGTTCACAAGCCTACAAAGATCATAGGTGATAGAGAGACTACAACTAACCTTAGATATAAGAGTGGTCGGAACTTGAACTATGCAAGCAAAGAAGTCTTTGAAATAAAGAAACCAAGCTCCATTGGATTGCCTTCAGTAAATATCAGTACATCATATGTATTTGCGAAAGAGGAGCGATTCTTTTTATATCCGAACAACTACAACAAATACAACAACCTTTATATGAATACATTTCAGCATGGAGGTGTATCACTTGAAGAGATCATATGTCCGTTTATTAAATTGAGCGGCAAGTAAAGTATGCAGGGAAATCTCACTGCGTATAAGCGACGTCAACCTCGGCAAAGGATTCAAGAAGAAAGTACTTAGTCAGTTCCGGCTGCTATTGCTTTCTTCTTTTTCTTTTCAAGACGCTTCACAATGTTAATACTTAGCTCATATAGGCCAAGCAGTGGAAAAGCGATGAGCAATTGAGAAGGAAGATCAGGTGGTGATATAATGGCACCTATGATGAATATAATCACCACAGCATGTCTCC
>CALHUZ010000228.1 GCA_938039305.1 uncultured Saprospiraceae bacterium | reverse complement strand
GTGGTCTACAGCGAACTCAAAGACAAAAAGCTAAAGCTTGTACTTCTTTGTGATGTCAGTAGATCTATGGATCTGTATAGTAGGTTTTTTATTCAGATGATCTATGCCTTTCACAAAGGGTCAGATAAGATTGAGACCTTTGTATTTAGTACTGCCTTGCATCAGGTGACGGAAGTATTGGCTAATCACGATTATGATCAAGCTTTTGAGTTGATATCAGATCGTGTTCCTCAATGGTCGGGAGGTACAAAGATTGGATCTTGCCTGGATGAGTTTTATCAAAATTATAGCCATAAGTTATTGGATAGAAAGACCGTGGTGCTTATCCTGAGTGATGGCTGGGACACTGGTGAGACGACGATAATGGGAGAAGCGATGAAGTCTATTTATAAGTCATCGAGGAAGGTCTTATGGCTTAATCCATTGGCAGGACATCCGAGCTTTGAGCCCGAAGTCATAGGATTAAAAACAGTGATGCCTTATATCCATAAACATCTTGCCGCTCATAATCTTGAGAGCTTAAAAGAAGTGCTTCGCTCACTCTAATGTATAAGCTTTTATCGGCTACGCTTTATCTATAGATAGTGCATTTGAGCTGGACTCGCTCATATGTTCTGCTTGCGTGTTAAAAGTCCAATTATTATCACGGCCCTTGTGCTGATTACGCAATAATTTACTACTTTGAGAAGCTCGAAAAAAACACTATACCTACGAACGAAGAATGAATATAAAAGGAAAGCATGTCCTCAACGCTGATTTAGATACAGTCTGGCCACTACTTCAAGATAAAGAAGTCCTAGCCCGTATATCACCTGGAGTGAGTAGGATAGAGGAAGTAGGAGAAGATCAATACAAAGCGATATCGGAGATTAGTATTGGGCCCGTACGAGGTGCATTTGAAGGTGAGTTGGCGCTGACGGATAAGGTTGTGAATGAAACCATGACCATGACGTTAACTCAAAAAAGCAAAATTGGAAATGCGGAAGCTAAGATAGTCATGAACCTAACACCTCAT
Source organism: uncultured Saprospiraceae bacterium (assembly GCA_938039305.1). Lineage (GTDB taxonomy): Bacteria > Bacteroidota > Bacteroidia > Chitinophagales > Saprospiraceae > JAJRXG01. The sequence continues at coordinate 3,296 of CALHUZ010000228.1, read as the reverse complement.
GAGGGTGAAAAAACAGAGGTCTCTTATAATGGTAGTGCTAAAGTGTCTGGTAAACTAGCTACTATGGGCCAGCGGATATTGGGAGGGGTTATTAGCACGCTTTCTAAACAAGTTTTTAAAGAATTAGAAAAAATCATAGAAGAAAGAGAGGCTGCAGTAGCCACAGCTACAGCGGAAGTATCTTCCATACCTGCTGAGCCAGTGGTAGACACTTCAACTGCAAAGGAGGCTGCAATGTCACAAGCAACAGACTCAGTTCAAGAAACTATTGAGACTCATAAAACAGCCATAAAAGAAAAACTATCCGAATCTGCTGTACAATCAGAGCAGCCTGAAATTAGAAAATCCTTTATTCAAAAACTCTTAGATACAATATCAAGCTTATGGAGATAAATATTAATGTCAATGGGAAAGCGGTCACGCATGAGGTGACACCTATGACAACACTTGCAGTATTCTTGCGAGAACACATGTCATTAACAGGTACGCATATAGGTTGTGATACAAGTAGCTGTGGAGCATGTACTGTGACACTCAATGGTGATGCTGTCAAGTCATGTACGATACTGGCTGTTCAAGCGGACGGTGGTTCAATAACCACGATAGAAGGCATGGCTACTGATGGTGTGCTTCATCCGATACAAGCAGCATTCAAAGAGCATCATGGCCTGCAGTGTGGATTTTGTACACCGGGCATGGTGATGACTGCAGCTGATATACTCAAGAATAATCCTAACCCAAGTGAGAGTGATATACGCCATGGTCTGGAAGGCAATTTCTGTAGATGTACTGGTTATCACAATATTGTAAAATCTATACAGCATGCTGCTGATACAATAAACTCTTAAGACATGACAACTAATTATATAGGTAAGCCGATTAAGAGAAGAGAGGATAATCGATTTTTAACTGGAAAAGGAAAATACACAGATGACATAAAGTTGCCTGGGATGTTGCATGCAGCATTTGTGCGCAGTCCATATGCACATGCGAAGATTCTTAGCATCGATATAGATATGGCTCGGGATCTACCAGGCGTAATTGCAATCTATACTGGAGAAGATGAATGTGGCACTTATGGTGTGCCTTGTGGTTGGCAAGTAGATTTCAAGAATGGAGATACTATGAAGGAGCCGCAGCACCCATTACTCGCGAAGGGTAAAGCACTTCATGTTGGAGAGAATGTGGCTGTTGTTATTGCTGAATCATTAGCGATTGCAAGAGATGCCATAGAACTCGTAGACGTAGAATATGAAGAACTACCTGCAGTTACTAATCCAAGAGAAGCTGTAAAAGCTGGAGCACCACAAGTACATGCGGATGCACCTAATAATACAGTTTTTGATTGGGAGATTGGAAATCCTAAAGCAGAAGTAGATGCGGCGATGGATGGTGCTCATCACATCACAAAACTGGATTTTAAAAATCAAAGATTAGCGCCTAATGCGATAGAACCAAGGAGTTATATCGCTGATTATGATAGCAACGGAGATAAGTGGACGCTATATACAAGTACCCAGAATCCTCACTTGATTAGATTGCTGATGTGTGCATTTGCCTTGGGCATACCAGAGCATAAAGTACGTGTCGTGAGTTATGATGTAGGAGGGGGGTTTGGAAGTAAGATTTATCATTACACAGAGGAGGCACTATTGACTTGGGCGACTAAGCAAATCGGCAGACCTATCAAATGGACTTCTGATAGATCCGAAGCTTTTTATACTGATGCCCATGGTCGTGATTATTGCACGACGGCTGAGATGGGATTTGATGCAGATGGAGTTATCGTCGGTTTGAGGGTTCATTCAGAAGCAAACTTAGGTGCATATCTTTCTACTTTCTCAACGGCATGTCCAACTTACTTACATGGTACTTTGGCGCAAGGATGCTATAGAACACCATTGATCAATATAGATATCACTGCCGTTTTCACAAATACAAATCCAGTAGATGCATATCGTGGCGCAGGGCGACCTGAGATCACATATATACTTGAACACTTGATGGATACAGCTGCGCTCGAAATGAAAATTGATGCGGCTGAATTGAGGTTTAAAAATTTCATACCTGCGTTTAATGGTGTAAGTGAGCCAGGATATCAGACGCAAGTTGCACTACAATATGATAGTGGAAATTATCAAGGTACCCTCACCAGAGCACTTGAGATGGTAGGCTATGAAGCTTTTAGAAAAGAGCAAGCAGCATCTCGTGATACGAACAAATTATTGGGCATAGGTTTTTCAACTTATATCGAAGGTTGTGGTATAGCACCGTCAGCTGTCGTGGGCTCCCTTGGAGCACGTGCAGGTCTTTATGAAGTTGGACATGTCAGAGTGCAACCTACTGGAAGCGTAAGTGTATATACTGGTTCGCATTCACATGGACAAGGTCACGAGACAGCTTATGCGCAGTTTGTTGCAGATCGTCTGGGCATTGATATGGACAATGTTGAGATTCATCATGGAGACACCGAGCAAGTAGCTTTCGGTATGGGAACATATGGATCGCGAAGTCTTGCTGTAGGAGGAAGTGCGATCATGAAAAGTTTAGATAAAGTAATTGAAAAAGGGGCAAAGATTGCCGCACATAAATTAGAAGCTGCAGAGGCGGATTTAGAATTTGTGGAAGGACAGTATAAAGTGAAAGGAACAGAGAAAGCCATATCGTTTGCTGATGTTGCCTTGACGGCTTATGTACCTCATGATTATCCTGAAGGATTAGAACCAGGATTGGATTTTTCCAGTTTCTATGACCCTGCTAACTTCACTTATCCATTCGGATGTCACATAGCAATTGTAGAAGTAGACAAGGATACCGGTCATGTTGTGATCAAGAGATTTATAGCAGTTGATGATGTAGGAAATGTCATCAATCCTATGATTGTCGATGGCCAGATACATGGTGGTGTGGTCCAAGGAATCGGGCAAGCACTTTTAGAAGGAGTGTCTTACGATGAAAATGGTCAGATGATCACAGGTTCTTACATGGACTATGCGATGCCTCGTGCAGATGATGTTCCATTCATAGAGACAGATCGTACCACTACACCTTGTCCTCACAATCCACTTGGAGTGAAAGGAGCAGGAGAAGCAGGAGCGATAGGAGCTACGCCGGCATTAGTGAATGCTGTGATGGATGCTATCTCACACATAGCGATAAGAGATATACAGATGCCACTGACTCCGGAGCGTGTATGGCGAGCGATGCAAGTGTGATTAGAAAATTAATTGATTATTATTTCAATAAAGAAATTATAAAATGATACCAGCAGAATTTCAATATATAAAAGCAACATC
>CALHUZ010000227.1 GCA_938039305.1 uncultured Saprospiraceae bacterium | reverse complement strand
CCATCTGCTCCAAGCGGAACATACCAATCTTGATTGCGCACTCCCTCGATATTCATCGTTCGCGAAGGCCCAATTAATGTCCCCAGATCCTGAGCGCCACCTATGATATTGTAAAATGGCTCTGCATTATCTAATCCTAATTTATAAAATTGAGAGATAGGCATATTTGGAAAATGTCGCCACATGCTGCCTTCATCAAAGCTCTCATACAATCCTGCATCAGTACCGGCGATGAGGTGCTTTCCATTATTAGGATCTATCCAAAGTGCATGGTTGTCGCTATGCTTTTCACGACCAGTACCGAGATAATTGAAGGTCTTGCCGCCATCTCTTGTGACATGAAGAAAGACATCCATTTGATAGATAAGATCTGGATCAGTTGGTGATACTTCTATTTCTTGATAGTAGTGTGGGCCTGTTCCGCCCGAAGTGTAGCTATTACGCTTTTCCCAACTTTCTCCTTTATCTGTAGAGCGATAGAATCCTTTTTCCTTGGCATCGGCCTCTATTGTAGCATATACAAGATTAGGATCGGCAGGAGTGACTGCGAGTCCGATTTTTCCTTTGTCGCCTTTTGGTAATCCCATCTCCACTTGACGCCAAGAGTTGCCATTGTCAGTTGATTTGTAAATGCCTGATTTAGGCCCACCTGATAGTAACGACCAAGTTTGTCTGCGACGTTGATAGGCAGCGGCATATATGACATCAGGATTAGATGGATCAAATTCTATATCAGTTACTCCTGTGTTCTCATCGATAGTAAGTACTTGCTCCCAACTCTGACCACCGTTAGTAGTTTTATACACTCCACGCTCTCCACCTGCAGACCATAATGGCCCTTCAGCTGCCACTAAGACAACATCGCTGTCACGAGGGTCGATCAAGATTTTGCCTATGTGTTCTGATTTTTCAAGTCCCATGTTCTTCCAACTCTTGCCTGCATTCTGACTGAGGTAGATGCCATCTCCCCAGCCCACGTGACGGCCACTGACATTCTCTCCTGTACCTACCCAGACATGATCTGTGTTGTTCGGATCAATGGCTATGGTACCGATAGAATAGGATGACTCGTTGTCAAATACAGGTTGCCAGGTTATGCCACTATTGTTAGTCTTCCATAAGTTTCCCGAACCAGCTGCTACATACCAAGTACTCAGATCATCAGGATTCACTGCTATGTCTGCGATACGCCCACCCATGAGTGCTGGGCCTATGCTGCGTAGTTCTAATCCTTCGACTGCTTTGGTGATGGCCTTAGTCGTGGCGTCTGCTTCTTGAGCAAATGCATCCGTTGATATAAAGCATATGCTTGTCAATAGCAGAAAGAAGGTGAGGCAATTGTACTTGATCATAGCGATTGTTCTGAAGTTCAACTAATGAAAATATCAATATAACGTAAATCAAAATATTGCTTGTCATATTCTTAATCTTAAATCTTAATCTTTAAGTATCGCAGAGAGAGGTGAATTATAAATTACATTTGCTTTAAGCGCGAATACCTAATGAACTCATGGAAAGAATAGAACTACAGCCCGGATATACGATCTCCAGAGTCATCAAAGGTGGTTGGCATTTGGCCGGTGGTCATGGTGATATATCTGAAGAACAGGCCTTAGCGGATATGCTTGCTTTTGTAAAGGCTGGCGTCACGACCTTTGATTGTGCAGATATTTACACTGGTGTTGAAACGCTCATCGGCAAGTTTAGAAAAAAGTACAAAGAGGAATTTCTTGCGGGTGATTTACCACCTATACAAGTTCATACAAAGTACGTTCCCGATTATAGCGCATTGGCTACATTGACGAAAGCTGAGACGACAAGTATCATTGACCGCTCGTTGCGGAGACTGGGAGTGGAGCAGTTAGACTTGGTTCAGTTTGCATGGTGGGATTATCAGTTTCCTAAATATTTGGAGACTGCAGTTCATCTTTCTGATTTGCAGAAGAGTGGAAAAATTAGATTTTTAGGCATTACAAATTTTGATGCCAAACATACTCAGGAAATGTTAGATGCAGGAGTGAATTTCGCTTCTAATCAAGTACAATACTCAGTGCTCGATCAAAGAGTAGAAAATAAAATTACTCCACTTGCTAAGCAGCACAACATGCCATATCTGTGTTACGGGACGGTAGCTGGTGGATTTCTAAGCGATAGATATCTGAAGGCACCTGATCCGCCTCAACCTCATGAGAATAGGTCGTTGACGAAGTATCGATTGATTATAGAAGAGTTTGGAAGCTATGAGTTATTCCAAGAGTTGCTGCAAGTGCTCAGTACTATTGCGGATAATTATAATGTTGGAATTGCAGAAGTGGCTTGCAAATATGTTTTACAAAAACCTATGGTTGGTGGTGTGATCGTAGGCGCGCGTAATCGCAATCACTTAGCAAGTTTGCAAATGTTAGATACATTTACTTTGAGTGACAGTGACTTGAAAAATATAAATAATATCGTTGCACAAAGCAACGGGCCTAAAGGACCTTTTTACGAACTTGAGCGTGATAAGACGGGCAAGCATGGTTCGATTATGAAGTACAATTTGAACGAAACTTAGTTTTGAAATTAGATCAGCCACAAGAAAGTACATCAACTCTTGAGTTTCATGGAGGCATCTTCGGAGCTTTACTTCCTTTCTTCATATTTATAGTTGGCGTCATCACGATTGCATTGTCTGGAGCTCCAGATGAACGTGGTTTTTGGCCAGTTTTGATCTTAGCTCTTGGGCTTGGATTGATCTTGTGCAAGGACAGAACTGCATTCTCTGAAGCAGTCATCTCAGGGATGTCACAGCGGATTGTGATGATCATGATCACAGCGTGGATTCTGGCTTCTATCATCGGTATATTGATGACCATAACTGGATTTGTAGAAGCGCTGATCTGGTTGTCCAGTTTGTTGCAATTGAATGGGATAGGCTTTGTCATTATAACATTTGTCATCTGCTGTATCGTTTCCTTATCGACTGGATCGAGCTTCGCTACGATTCTAATTTGCACACCATTGTTCTATCCTACGGGTGGCATGCTCGGTGCGTATTTGCCGGCTTTAGCAGGAGCGATCATCGGAGGTGCTACGTTTGGTGATTTTGTAGCTCCGATATCAGATACGACAATTGCAAGTTCATTGAGTCAAGATGCAGACATCGGTGCGACAGTGAAAAGTAGATTGAAATACGTATTGCCAGCAGCTCTAATAGCTTTGGTAGGTTATTGGTTAGTAGGTTTGAGTAACCAATCAACGTTAGGCACATCAGGCCAGATACTTAACAATATGAATATGGGTGATCCCAAAGGATTGCCGATGCTGTTGGTCCCGATCTTTGTGATCTACCTCTTTTTGAAAGGGAAGCACTTATTGCATGGACTTCTTTATGGTCTCTTGTTAGGTACGCTCTTGGGGCTTGTTCTTAATCTACTGCCTTGGTGGCAAGTGATCTCTTTGGATTTAGAAAACTTTGTAGCGAAGAGCTTTATCATCGATGGGATCAATCGTGCTGTAGGGCTTAGTATTTTTACCATCTTATTAATGGGCCTTGTGGCTACATTGAAGGCAAGCGGGCTGATGAATAAATTGGTAGACTTCGCAGCTTCAAGAGCGCATACAGAGAGGCAAGCTGAAGGATGGATCGTAGCTGTGATGAGTGGAGCTGTACTGCTGACGACACATAGTATCGTGGCTATACTAATGGTGACAGATTTTAC
>CALHUZ010000226.1 GCA_938039305.1 uncultured Saprospiraceae bacterium | reverse complement strand
AAGTGGTCGTACATCTATTGTAGATATTATTTCTTATCCTCCAATTTAAGTATTTTAGAGTTGAAGGGGATACTCTTTTGTAAGCATTGATCAATTAAATTCGAGTATAGAGTTATGGCATTTAAACAACTAAAACTTTGGTTTGATAAAGACTTAGCAAAAATGCTGTCTGCCAAGTTAACTGAATCAGGACATTCAATCAACAAGGCGAAATTTGTTAAAGAGGTCGATAAAGGTGTGCAAGCCCTTGAGTTAAAAGATAGGGTAGAGTTGATAGCAGATCTGCTACTGAAGCATCTGGGCGAAGACTATAAGAAAGGACTTGCTTGCCTGGTGGATATCCTTGGTCCTGAAAATGAAGAAGAGACTGGGATGTTCAAAGAGTATTACTGGGTGATGCCGATTGCTAAGTTTGTGGAGAAGTATGGATTAAATAATTACGCGGTGTCGATAAAAGCGCTCGGTGAAATTACCAAGCGCAATACTAGTGAATATGCAATTAGACCATTTATAGAAAAGTACCCTGAGAGAACTGTAGCGCAAATGTTGAAGTGGTCTAAGAGTAAGAATTTTCACTTAAGAAGATTGGCAAGTGAAGGAGGGCGGCCTAGATTGCCGTGGGCATCTAAAATAGATGCCTTTATAAATGACCCTTCACCATTGATCCCAATATTAGAGAATCTAAAAGATGATTCTGTGAAGTATGTTCAGAAATCTGTTGCTAACTGTATGAACGACATCTTGAAGGATAACTTTGAAATAGGTCAGTCACTCATAAATGATTGGGAAAAAGCTCCAACTAAAGAATGTCAATGGATTATAGGTCACTCTCTCAGGAATTTCAAAAAGAAAGAAGACCCTTGGGCGCTTGGTGTATTAGCAAAGATTGGGGAAAAGTAGTCTTTATAAAGCTGTGAATTGAAAAACATTTGCGTCAGCGATACTCATATAGTCATCGAGCGTAAGCGTGATAGAATCAGTCAGTGATCCCGCGTTAAATGAAATCTGTTTGTTTTCTAAAAGGGAAGGATCTACATGAAGCTGATAGGGTAGAATAGGCTTGCCAAATGGAGGAACGGATCCAGAGACCAGACCAGTCTGCTTTAGCAACTCCTCCTCAGTTGCAAATCTCGTCTTCTTGGCCTTAAGGCCTTGTGCTATGAAGAAAGCTTTGATCTGCTTAGTATCCATTTTTTTATCTGCAGCCATCACGAAAAGATGAAAATCATTTTGAACTTTATAGACAATAGCCTTGGCGCCAGTGCTCAAAGACTCACCTCGCGTCATGGCCGACTGCTCTGATGTATAAGTGGCTTCGTGGTGTCTAATAGTGTATTGCAGATTATGTGAATCAAGTAGTGCAATAATATTTTGAAGGGTGCTCATGCTAATAATCTTGTCTCTAATATACAGTCTAAAATCTGAGTGATTGGGGTAGGTGCGGTCTAAGGATCCTTGAAGATCTTTATAGTGTAAAATAGTAGACACTTTGGTTATACTGGACCAGTTGTTGATCTATTAGAGCTTTATGTAATATATGCCAATAAAAAAAGGCTGATATTGCCTAAACGCTGCAAGAACCAAAAAAAACAACGAACCTTTGAGAACCCTGTGCGCCATATTTTTTCTCCTTATGAGTGGGCTTTTGCTCGCCCAAGAAAGAAGTGCCGCTTACCCAGATCTTTGTTCGCGTCATGTCAATCAATCAGAGGAGGCCTTTCTGCAGCCACCGATATCTAATGGCACTAACTTTAGCCGGGTCAACTGTCAGTACAACAGTGTGCAGAGTTTCGCTACTTTAAATAAGGAAGATCTTTATACATATATAACGTCAGTAAGCGATCCTCTTGACTGTATCAATAGAGTATTGTACAGCAATCATACGGTTTATAGTTCTCAAGTTTTTACTGATGAGAAAGTAACCTATGTCGCCAATCAAATATTGACAAAGGCGCAACAATTCAATGGTCAGAATGATAATGGTGTGATGGGCGCTTATATCTTTCTCAGTATTGCAGGACTTCAGGCAACCTTTTATTCAGACTATGTAAGTTTTAATCAAACTACCTGGGATGCTATAGGTGAGGCATGTCGGACACTCGCGGTAAATCCTACCATCACAAGTCAGTCAATTGTCAGTTCTTATACTCTGGGTCATTTGTTATTTGCAGCGTCTTTTGATGATATACCTGTAAATGATGCCTTTGTGGATTTGTCTGAGACTATGTTAGATATGTTGGCTGCTGATTCATATGAAACTATAACTGGTGATCTGTATGCTTACTACTACTCTTACTATTATTTACTGGATGTGTTTTTGAGATATTCAACTGACATACCAGAGTTTATAGATAAGGTAGAGTTGAAGCCTAATCTAATTACTTCGCTGGGTGAAGTAGCAACTAATCTTAAGCTTAACAATACAACATATAAACACTTCGGTGATCTTTCTAATCTCAGTGTTGTGTCAATAACGAGATACTCGCCATTTCCAGAACTAAGAGAAGAAGTTGAAGACGCACTTATAGGAGTGACAGATGCTTACGAAGAATATGATTCTAAGTGGTTTCGAGCGGCTCTTTCGCTTGTGCAAAATGATATGGATTTTGAATATTCAGAAGAAGAATTAGTTTCTAATTTAAGGTCTAATCTATTTTCAAGTACATATTCTTTTGATGATGGCAAAATTCAAATTGAATCTTCTTTAGACTATGGCGAAGCAATTGGTCTATACCAAGCTGCTCTTGAAGTTAGAGCACAGTTCTTTAGAATGCTCGAAGAGGATCAAGCCGTAGCGGAAGACGATAACGATACTTTGTATATTAAAATACACAGTACAAGAGCTAATTATCAAGAGTTTAATGGAGCCGTTTTTGGGGTTAGTTATCCTAATTCTGGCGGTGTTTATATCGAACAGTTTAGCACGTTTTATACTTATGACCGAACCGCGGAAGAAAGTGCATATAGTCTTGAAGAACTCTTCAGGCATGAATACACTCACTATCTTCAAGGTCGATATTTGATACCTGGCGGATGGGGATCGAGTCCGACTTATGACAATGGTAGATTAGTGTGGTTCGAAGAAGGCATGGCACAATTCTTTGCTGCCAGTACGAGAACTGACGGAGTAAAAGCACTGAGGCTAATTAAGAATTCTATAGTGAATGATTCCCAAATGGATGACCTCAACACTATACTAAGCTCTAGTTATAGCACTGGAAATCCTGATGCATACTATCTCTATGGAGCTATGCTTTGGACTTATTGGTATCAAGAAGATAGAGGTACGCTCCAAGAAATGATGAGGCTGATCAAGTCAGGTAATAATGCAACATTTGATGGTGTCGTCAACTATTATAAAAATAGCGCCGCTGAGAACGAAGACTTTTTGGCCTTTGTGGATGCTTTAACTCAGCAGGTTAGACCTTGGATTGTTTCCGATACCGAGGGTATATTGCCAAGAGAAGTAACATTTGGAACGGTAGATGATATAAGAGCAGAGGCGCAATCAGTAATCACAGGTCTTGATATCCATGATTGTGTGATAGATGCTTCTGATGATCCTGGGCAATTTGAAATGACAGGTTTGCTTTCTATAGAAGGAACTCATGATCTTACAGAGGCAGGCATCAAGCTCAATGAAGCATTAGATGTGGTGCTGGAACAACTGGCTACTTCTTCTGATTATAATAATTTCCAATATGCTACTGGTCATTATGATGAAACCTTGACAGGTTCAAGTTCATCTGTGATTGGAGCAACATTTCATGTATATGGCCCACTAAACGATATGTGTCGTGAAGTAGCTTCTACAGATTTTCAATCTGAGTCACTTGATAACCAAGTGAGATTGCATACGCCAGATGATATGACTGGGCAACATCAATTTAGATATCGCGAAGTAGGAACCGTTCAATGGTTTGTTATTTTAGAAAATAGTGTTAGTCCTGACGTTGTTTTTAATCTGGATCCAAACGCGACTTACGAATTTCAGATGAGACAAGAATGTGGGCCAGGTGTTTGGTCTGATTTTTCTGACAGTAAGACCTTTCAACTTTGTCTTGATGAACAAGATCTTTCAGGTGTTGTAAGTAGTTCTGAAGATTATCAAGCGGCTTTTACAATCACCTCAAGCCAAACTATTTCTGATGGATCAAATGTTCGTTATCAGGCAAGCCAAGAAGTGCTACTTCAATCGAGCTTTGAGATAGCTGCTGGTGGAACGCTTGAAGTAAGCAATGAAAACTGCACGGATAGGAATTAGAAAAAAGGAAATTAGAAAGCTGATATTTTAAAATTGATATTAGAAATGAGGATGTGTCCATCCTTCTCTATATCCTCTTTTTAAAAGCTTAGTCGCTTCTCCATCACCTTCTATTGTCTGATTGGTAGGATTGTACTTTAGCGGTCGTCCCAACTTCATTGACATGTTAGCTAAGATGCAATTGGCTGTCGATATATGTCCTTGCTCAATATCTGCTACAGGTCGATTATCAGTTTCTATGGCCATTAAAAAGTCAGCCATGTGGGCTCTCGTAGCAGCCGCAACATGAAGTTCTATACCTTCTTCATTAATGTCTTCTGGATAATCTTCTCTTTCAAAAAGGACATCTTGGGAGATTATGTTCTTCCCATCGTTAGGGATGAATTCATATTTGTTTACGCTTCCCTTTAGAACTCCCTTTTCTCCATAAATAAAAAATCCCCAAGGGTATTCTGGATCTGTAGGTGGTCCCCATGACCGATGTTGCCAGGTGCAGTTCAATTCTTTATGACTGAATATGGCAGTTTGGGTATCGGCTGTATTTGCCTTGCTGTCTTTCTGCATGTATATGCCACCAGAGGAATACACTTGATCCGCCCA
>CALHUZ010000225.1 GCA_938039305.1 uncultured Saprospiraceae bacterium | reverse complement strand
GGGCAAATATTTGCACAAGCATCTGAAGATCAAGATGAACTGCTGATATCAGAATTTGATCTTGAGCTTATTGATGAAGTAAGAAGTACTTGGCAGTTCTATAGAGATCGTCGTCCAGAAACTTATGGAAGAATAGTAGACTTATAATTAGAAAATGAGCGACTTCAAAAAGCCTACTTCAAAACAAGAATTTGAAGATAACTTTCCACAACTTAAACCACTCATGGATGCCAACATGGCATACTATGAAAGCTCAAGATGTCTCTTCTGCTACGATGCCCCATGCATCACAGCATGCCCGACAAGTATCGACATACCACTTTTTATAAAGCAGATCAATACTCAGAATCTTACTGGTGCAGCAAAGACAATATATAGTTCTAATTTCTTTGGGCACACTTGTGGCAAGGTCTGCCCAACCGAAGTACTATGCGAAGGGGCATGTGTGTATAACGAGCAAGATGTTAAGCCAATAGAAATCGGTAGACTTCAAAGTCATGCTACAACAAATGCAATTTTAGAAAAGAAGGAAATATTCAAAAAGGAAAAACCCAATGGTCGCAAAGTAGCCGTTGTTGGAGCTGGACCTGCAGGTATCTCTTGTGCAAGTGAGTTATGTATTCTTGGTTACGAGGTCGACATCTTCGAAACTAAATCACAACCTTCAGGATTAGCGATACATGGAACGGCTCCTTATAAAATCCCAAATCAAGAAGTCCTTGATGAAGTTGCGTACTTGCAAGATCAATTAGGATTTAAAATCAAGTATAATAAAAACATAGACACAAAAAGAGAACTCAATACTCTTGAAACTAAATACGACGCTATCTTCTTAGGCTTCGGTCTTGGAGATACAAGAAGTACAAATACTCCTGGTGAAGAACTAAAAAACTGCATCGGTGCTACAGAGTTTATAGAACAACTTAAAATTGATCCACTTTCTGTAGAAGTTGGAAAGAAGGTGGTTATCATAGGTGGAGGAAATACAGCAATGGACGCCGCTTCTGAATCTGCTCGTTTGGGTGCAGATGTAACACTTCTATATAGAAGATCTAAAGAGGAAATGGGCGCTTATCAATTTGAATATGAGTTAGCTACTTCTGCTGGCGTAAAGTCAATATTCAATACTTCAGTAATTGAGATCAGTGGAAACAACTCAGTTGAAAGTGTTACTTGCGTGAAGACAGAAAACAGAGAAGGTATATTAGAATCAATCCGAGGGTCAGAATTTAAACTTGAATGTGATTTTATAATAAGAGCCACTGGACAAATAAAGCAGAAAGGCTTATTGGACATGGCTGGCCTATCTTATGACAAAAGAGGCAAGGTTACAATTGATTCAGAAACTGGACAATGTAGTAACCCTAAGTACTTCGCTGGAGGCGATGCTTCTAACGGTGGTGCCGAAGTCGTTAATGCTTGTGCAGAAGGGAAGAAAGCAGCACAAGGCATTCATGCATCCTTATCTAAATAATTGAAAATTATAAATAATCTCAATGGCTGATCTATCCGCTAATCTCGCCGGCATCAAATCTCCTAACCCATTTTGGTTGGCATCAGCGCCACCTACTAATTCTGGTTATCAGATCATGAAAGCCTTTGACGCTGGTTGGGGCGGAGCAGTGTGGAAGACACTCGGCGTTCCTGTGATCAATGTTTCAAGTCGATATGGAGCCGTCAATTATAGAGATACTCGAATGATGGGTTTTAACAACATAGAACTCATAACCGATCGCCCACTTGCTGATAACCTTAGAGAAATAGAAGAAGTAAAAAAGTACTTTCCAGATCACGCAGTCATCGCTTCACTGATGGTGCAATCCAGAGAAGAGTGGCATCAGATTGTAAAAGATGTAGAGAACGCTGGCGTGGATGGCATCGAGCTTAACTTCGGATGTCCACACGGCATGTGCGAGAGAGGCATGGGATCAGCGGTAGGTCAAGAACCTCATGTTTTACAGACAATCACCTCATGGGTGAAAGAAGTTTCTACCGTCCCAGTGATTGTAAAGCTTACGCCTAACATCACAGATATAACAGAACCTGCAAGAGCTGCTGCAGCTGGTGGCGCAGATGCGATATCCTTAATCAATACAGTTCAAAGTATCGTCAATGTAGACCTTGACACATTTGCACCACAACCAACAGTTGATGGAAAAAGCACCCATGGTGGATACTGCGGACCAGCAGTAAAGCCAATCGCTCTTAACATGGTCAAGTCTTGTGCACAAGACAGAGATGTTAATATTCCAATTTCAGGCATTGGCGGTATCGAGACTTGGCGAGATGCTACTGAGCACATGTTACTTGGTGCTTCTAATGTTCAAGTATGTACAGCGGCTATGCACTATGGATTTGGCATCGTAAGAGAGATGAAGTCTGGACTTGAAGACTATATGGACTCTAAAGGATTTGAAAAGCTAGATGATCTGATAGGCAAGTCAGTTCCAAAAGTAGAATCTTGGGAACACCTCAACCTTAATTATAAAGTCATCGCAGAGATCGACAATTCTAAATGTATCGGTTGTCAACTATGCTACATCGCATGTGAAGATGGCGCTCATCAGGCGATTGGCTTAAGCGAAGTCAATGGTGAGCGTACACCACATATCATAGAAGAGAATTGCGTCGGCTGTAATTTATGTTCTCTTGTGTGCCCTGTAGAGGAATGCATCACCATGGTGGATGTTACAAAAGATAAGAAGCATGAGACTTGGTCTGATTACATGAATAATGATAAGGCGCCAACGACATTTGATGATGATCGTGCTGGTGGAAAGCATCATTGGGTTCCAGAACCAAAGGATGCTCTTAAGAAAATGAAGTGA
>CALHUZ010000224.1 GCA_938039305.1 uncultured Saprospiraceae bacterium | reverse complement strand
GCAAAGAACGTTGCTAAAAACAAGTTTGGCGCAGAAATGGTCGGCAAGTTATTTAGAGCAGGAGTGCCTATAGTTGCTGGTTCAGACAACTTCGCTCCTGTGTTTGGTGTATATCTGGAGATAGAGACGTATCAGAATGATGGAGGGCTCACTCCACTTCAAGCACTTCAGACTGCTACGATTATACCAGCGAGGGTGATGGGTATGGAAGACGAAACGGGCACTTTAGAAATAAACAAACAAGCTGATATCGCTATACTTGATAAGAATCCACTCGAAGATATTTCTAATGTCAGAACGGTCTCTGCAGTACTTACGAATGGAAATTACTATGAAAGTAATCCGTTGTGGGAAGCTGCTGATTTTTTACCGAGGGAGTAATTACGTTTGAGATGTTTTATGGGTTTAAGAGTTTCTTGCAAATCGGAATTCGTTTTGTACCTGCGGCTTGTGTTCCTATGTGCTTAAGTACGCTATTCAGATTAAACTCTTCTATTTCCCATTGACTTTGTTTGATTTCTGAAATCCAATCTCTCATCTATCTAACTCTTGAACTTGATACTCGACACTTGTGTTTGAACTTAAAACCCCTCTTCCCATCTTTTGATTTTAATTTTTATTGTCATTTTGATTCCAATCTGACTCCTCTCACCTGTCTCCTTTCCCCTCCTTGTTATCTGTTCTCTGACATCTGCTAAATCACCTCTCCGAAGGCCTAACCTCCCTATTCTTGTTTAGCAAATTCTGAAACCCTTTTATATCAACTGGCTTGAATATCTTTTCATCAGATGGAGGATATTTGAGTAGATATTCCTTTGGAAGTATTGGTCTTTTTTCAAATCCACCTCCACAATTAGGGCATACGTTATGTAGAATTTCTTCAACACATGAAGCGCAGAAAGTACATTCAAAAGCACAGAACATTGCTTCTTCACTATTGGGAGGAAGTTGCTTGTTGCAGTTTTCACAATTTGTTCTAATTTCTATCATCTTGGTTTTCTTAAACTTCTATTTACATAATTCAATATATGAACTGGTGTCTCCACATGATCTGGCAACATTTCATCTCTAATTGGCTGGCCTACCACTTGTGTTATCGGAACTAAACCAGCCCATACATCCGTCTTATAATCCTCCTTCTCATCTTTAACCCCTACGTCGCGTATTTTAGCGGAAGCGGAAGTGATAGTCATCTCTATAACCAATGTGCTTTTGATTTCCTTTTCACTGATCGGTCTTAGACTATCCCAACGATCAGGCACCATGTAGTTGATTATAGACTCCAGAATCTCCACTTTCCTATCTCTTTCATCTACAACTTCAAGACTTCCAAATATGGTCGCAGATCTATAATTTACAGAATGATGCAATCCTGATCTGGCCAGCACCAAAGCATCCAGATGCATAACCGTCATACTCATCTGATCAGCCTCCAATGCCGCAAGGAGCATTCTGTTTTTCAAAGAACCGTGTAGATAAATCTTATCTCCGATTCTACTGTATGCCATAGGAATACTAATCGCCGTCCCTTCATATACATAACTCACATATCCGATGAATCCTGCATCCAGAATACTATTGATTTTGTCCTTGTCATAAGTAGCTCGATTAGAACCACGTACTACTTTATTGAGTTTTTCTTTTGGGTATGATGACATCAGCTTTACTTTTTCTAATACTAAAATAATAGCTTTGTGGATAGTCCAGATCGACCAAAACCAAAATAGTTAGTAGTCCAGTGATTCCGTACAAGACAATCTTACATGTCCATAAAAACGCCAAGCAAGCCATATATCTGCAATTGGCCAATCAGCTCATAGATCTTATAAAAACTGGAGTCTTACTACCTGATACAAAATTGCCAAGCAGCAGGGTGATGGCAGAGCTCATAGGTCTTCACAGAAAGACAATAGTGGCTTGCTATGATGAATTGCTCATACAAGGATGGCTCGTAAGCATTCCAAAGAAAGGCACTTTTGTACATGCCGAACTGCCACTATTAAAACCCAATGCCCTCGGTGAGACACATCAGTCCATCCCTGATACCGCAGGATTTAAATTTTATAAACGAGATCAATCCAATAGAATCCTTCCTCCTCAAGATAAAGACATCACTTATATCAATGATGGAGTCACAGATGTAAGACTGGCACCTATCCAAGAGATAGCTCAAATCTACAGGAGTATATCCCATTCCAGAACCGTCGCTAAGTACCTTGGCTACGGAGCTACCTTGGGCAACGTTGAATTAAGAAATGTCTTGGTTACCTATCTCAATGAAACTCGAGGTATAAAGCTCTCCATTGATAACATCATGATCACCAGAGGTAGCCAGATGGGTATCTATCTTGCCACCCAATTATTGATTAATCCTGGTGAGATTATACTCGTCGGTGAAACCAATTATGTCTCTGCAGATTACACTTTCGTAAATGCTAATGCCCGTCTTCTAAGAATCCCCGTTGATGAATACGGGATCGATACAAAGGCAGTGGAAGTCGCTTGTCAGAAGAATGCAGTAAAGGCAATCTATGTGACCTCTCACCACCACCACCCAACTACCAAGACCATGTCTGCAGAAAGAAGACTGCACTTACTTAATCTCGCTCAAGAATATAAATTTGCAATTATAGAAGATGACTATGATTATGACTTTCATTATAATCATGCTCCCATTCTTCCATTGGTAAGTCATGATATCCATGGACAGGTAATCTATACAGGATCACTATGCAAGACTGTAGCACCGACATTTAGAATTGGATATATGATCGCTGCCAAACAATTCATAGCAGAAGCTGCAGATATTCGACGTTATATCGATCGTCAAGGCGATCCATTACTCGAAGCAACATTTGCCAACTTTATAAAATCAGGAAGTCTAAATAGACACATTAACAAGACTATAAAAGTCTATCGCAAACGACGAGATCTCTTCGTATCACATCTTAACGAAATGAAAGAATACTTCGAATTTGATATTCCTGCAGGCGGCATGGCTTTCTGGTTAAAACTAAAACCTAAATACAATTGGGCAGACGTAGCTGCTTCAGCCCGCAAACACAAATTAGAAATCGGAGAATGGCAGCGGTATGATATCAACAACAACGGACACAACGCCATACGATTAGGATTCGCTTCTTATAATGATGAGGAGATTGAAGTTTTGTTTGATCGACTGAGGAGGACTATGGAGGATCAAGCGGTTGTTTAATATGTTTGAGTTGTTTTATAGGTTTTAGACGTTCGTGCAAATCTGATTATCGGTGCTTTCGACTCCGCTCAATCAGCTCGTTCCATATCGACAATTTTCATTTTAAAAATGCTGGCTGAACGGAGTCAAAGCCAAATACACAATCTTGGCCTTCCTCTTTTGATTTTAACTTTGATTTAAAATCTGACTCCTCGCCCCTGACACCTGACTACTTTCTGTTGACTCCTCACTCCTATCTATCTATTCTCTCTTGAACTTGATACTTGAACTTGATACTTGAACTTAATACGTGATCTTGACTCTTCAACTTTCCTTTGCTAAATATCAACCTACTCCAATAGGGCTGAATACAAGCCAAAGCACCAATACCAAAAACACCAAAATAAACGTCAATATTACATCCGATGACCATTGAAAAGAAGCAGTCTTTGAACCGCGTTGAAATGTAACCAGCTTCAAGGCATCTTCTGATTGAGGGGTGGTCAGTTTACTAACAATCATCAACACTCCAGCACAGAAAAGGAATAAAAACAATGCAAAGTGTAAGAAATTAATATCTAAGAAATATCCTATGGCACTATTGTCTGCGACAACAACACTGCCATTATTAGACATGAATTCCATGACCAATCTAAACATACCAATTGCAAATCCTGTCCAAAGTGTTACAATTGCACCACGAGCATTTATCCACTTATAGAACAATCCAAGTAAAAATACGGCGGCGATCGGCGGTGAAATATAAGCTTGTATGCTTTGTAAATAATGAAAAATTCCTCCATCCATCAGGGCATTCATAAATGGGATCCATCCCAAACTAACAATGACTAAGATGATGGTGGCTATTCGACCAAATCGAACTAAGTCATTTTCAGAAGCATTGGGCTTGTATTTTTGATAAAAATCAATCGTTAATAGTGTTGAACTCGAATTGAAAGCAGAAGATAAAGAACTCATTAAGGCGGCTAACAAACCTGCTATGGCCAAGCCTTTTAGTCCGCTGGGTAGAAACTCTGTTATCATGGTAGGTAAGGCAGTATCCGCGTTGTCCATAGAATAACTAATCATTCCTTTTTGCATCAGTGCATATGCTATCACTCCTGGAATAAAGAATAGAAAAACAGGTAATAATTTCAAGTAACCTGCAAATAGAGCCCCCTTTCGAGCATTACTGATGTCTTTAGCTGATAATGCTCGTTGTACAATGTATTGGTCTGTACACCAATACCAAACGCCTAATATCGGCGCCCCAAATAGCATTCCCGTCCATGGGTATTCCGTATCTTCCATTGGTCTCCAGAGATTGAAGAATCTACTTACAGGTGGATTGCCTTCTGTTTCTGCAGCCATAGAAATCGTATTAATCAATTCGTTCCATCCTCCTATCTGATAAAGTCCAAAGATCGAAATAGCGGCTGTTCCTAAGATGAGTATGATTGCTTGAACCATATCCGTGTATATCACAGCTTTGAGTCCTCCGAGCACTGTATAGAAGCCTGTTGCAACGACGGTCACAATAGCGCCCGTCCAAAAAGGAATACCCAAAACTTCAAACACCAATGCTCCCGCAAATATGATCAACGATATTTTTGTAATAACATAGGCCAATATAGAAACAACAGACAAGTAATTACGACAAGAACTTGAATATCGTTTTTCTAAAAATTCGGGCATTGTATATACCCCAGTGCGCAGATAAAAGGGAACGAAAACCCACCCCAAGAGTATTAAAACCAGCGCAGCTATTATTTCAAAATTAGCCATTGGCATATTGGCTCTGGCTCCCGCTCCTGAAACTCCTAATATAATTTCGGAACCTATATTAGAAGCGAAGAGAGATGCACCAATTACTAACCAGCTTTGATCCTTACCTGCTAAAAAATAATCAACAGAGGAAAAGGCGCTATCCTTCTTACCAGATGCAGCCCACTTGGCGATCCACAAAATAATGGCAAAATAGATTGCGATAACTGTAAAGTCGATAAAAGCCATTCCCTTTGTTTTTTTTAATATTAATTACGGATTCGTCCAATAATCTACAACAAATACTTTTTCTAAATGTGGTTGTAAGCTTGCTACAAATGCTTGATGCTGTGGATGTGGTGTATATATGGAGTCTCTATCTTCTTCAGAAGCGAAGGTTATGAGATAACAGTGAGTGAAATCTTGATGGAAGTTTTCTGGACTATCGTTGATTCCCCATTCAAAATCCTTGATAACTGAAATGGCATCAGGTAACGCATTAAATGCTTCATTCAATTTCTTTACATCTGACTCACTGGACGTATCATTAAATTTAAACAAAACTACATGTCTTAGTACTTTTTCTTTTGTTCCTAATTTGTCCATAACTGCTTCTTTCGTTATTATTTCCTTTGCTTGTGCATTCGTGTTCTGACACGAAAATAGAGCAAGTGTCAAAAGGAAAAGAATTAAAATACGTTGTTGTTGAATTTTCATTATTGTGATTTATAAACTAATAAAATTGTAATTCTATATTATATGACACCGCCCATGCTACCTCCATCTAACTTGATGGCAGCACCATTGGTCGCTGCGGCAAGTGGGCTTGAATAATAGACAATTGTATTGGCTATTTCTTCAACGCTCGCAAATCGTTGTAGTAATGATCCAGGACGTGCTTCTTTGAAAAATTCTGTTTCAACTTGATCGACAGATTGGTTTTTTTGCGCTGCCATGTTAGATATAAATTGTTCGGCAGCTTTAGTCTTCGTAGAGCCGGGAAGGATGGTGTTTACAGTAACAGCAGTTCCTTTAGTTAACTGTGCGAGGCCTCTTGAGATGGCTAAGACTGCAGTTTTGCTCGTACTGTATGCGATAAGATCTTCAGGTACTAAGCTTGCACATTCACTTGAGATGAAGAGAATACGTCCCCAGTTGTTTTTTATCATTGTGGGAAGAACAGACCTTGATAATCGCACGCCACTCATTACATTTACTTCTAAGTGATGCTGCCATTCTTCATCCGTAGTATCGAAAAAAGATTTAGAAGTATATATGCCTACGTTGTTTATCAAGATATCTATTGCTGGCAATTGAGCTATTAAATGCCCAATACTTTCAGCGTCGGAAAAATCTGCGACGATGCCATGGACAGTGCCATAAGGAACTTCTACTTTAAGTCCTGCTATAGCTTTGTCAATTGTTTGTTGAGTTCTACCATTGATATAAACTACGGCTTCTTCTTGCAAGAATATTTTAGCAGCGCAATATCCAATTCCAGAAGTAGAGCCACTTATAAATACTGTTTTATCCTTTAGTTTTAAATCCATGTCACTACCATTTTTTTAACCCTAATAGTTTTTCACCTAAAGGTGAAAGTGCTGCTCGCTTATATTTCGTTTGTTCCCAATTTCGAGGATCTCCGGGGAATGCATAACCCTCTGGGGCGATTCTATTTTTCCAAGAGTTGACTCTCCAGTTTGTAAGCTCTTCGTTGTCCTCTTGGACTGGCATCATAGAGATGTACTGTGCTATCCTCACTTTGTCCTCAGACCGATTAGGTCGTATACCATGTGGTTCGGTACTATTGAATATCAAAAGATCACCTGCCTCCATTGGCACCTTAACGATCTTGTCTTCCAGCCCTGTTGTGTCAGGCTTAAAATGATTTCTGTCCTCTGGCTGGGTTAATTTCCAGGTGTCATAGTTTTTATACAACCATGGGATACATTGAAATCCTCCCATGTTTCTGTCGGTTTGGTCTGCTAATGCTAATACTCCTTGTACATTTTGTGGTTTAGTTTCTGGATCGTAATCCCAATGAATAAACCCTTTGTATTCATGCCCTGGCCGCATTGGAAAATTCAAATTAGCTCGATCTATAGTCACCCATAGCTTTTCGGTTCCCCAAATATCTGCGAAGGCATTGTATACTCTTTCTGCCTGACGGTTATTCCAAAGTAACTGGTTGTTATATACTTCTACCATGCCTGTCCCTGCCAGTTCTTTCATTTTCATTTCTGCTCGAGGCAAGGAATACCAAGTAGTTTTATCGTTCGGATCTTTGTCCTCAAACTCCCAAAGAAAATCTGCCGTCTTCATTGCTTGTTGACGTGATACGGCATTTTTAATTACAACATATCCTTGTTCTTTCCAGAAGTCCCATTGCTCTAAGCTCAACACACGCAGATCCTCTGCCGTCTGAACTTGAGTCCTTAACTTAACAGTGCTACTTTTTGCAGTAGATGGATTTCCCGGAATGTCTTTGTGCTGGTTGTCAGAGACCAATGTGTTTGGATTGTCGCTTTTCACGGTATACAGATTATTTAGTTTGATAATAATCCAAAGTTGACCTTTTAAGTGATTTGAGATTTCAAGGTTCTTTGCAGAAACTTGTACTATATTGATCTTTTATGATTATCGAGAGTGATTTTGTGGAAATAATGTGATAATAATGAAGATTCAGCTTGAAACGATTACAAGTCGAGATAAGTCATTTGGGATGATGTTCAATCCAAGACTAAGCGATTTGTTCTACTGGCATGCTCATCCTGAGTATGAATTGGTGTATATCACCGGAGCTACAGGTACACGACATGTTGGAGAACATATCTCGACATATATAGATAGTGACTTAGTATTGATTGGCTCGAATATTCCTCATCTGAACTTTGATTATGGAGTTAAATCAGAATATCGAAAGGTGGTTGTTCATTTTAATAAAGAAATTGTTGAAGCACATTTTCAAGGGATACCTGAAATGTATCAGATCAATCAATTGTTCGATAAGTCTAAATATGGTATCGCTTTTACGGGCTCAGAGAAAATTAGTTTGGGGGAGAGGTTGTTGGAATTAGAAGGACTTACTCCATTTGAGCAGTATACTCAGATGCTGGAAATCTTACAATTACTAGTAGGAATTACTGATGTTGAATTACTTCATGAAGCACCGTACAATAATAAGTTCAGCACAAGAGATCAAGGGCGATTAAGAGCCATCTATGCGCATGTAGATGAAAACTATCATCAGAAAATAGAGCTTAGAGAAGTCGCGGAGATCAGTAATATGACCAAAGCAGCATTCTGTAGATATTTTAAGAAAGTAACCAGCTATACCTTTATTGAATTCTTAAACCGTTATCGCATCAGCCAATCCAAACGCTTGCTAATGTCTGGAACGAGCATAAGTGATACTTGCTATCAGACAGGATTTGAGAGTCTTTCTTACTTTAATCGAACTTTCAAAAAGGTAACTAGTGAGAATCCACGAAGCTTTAGGAATAGGTATTTGTAAGAGACTTCCTATAATTTCTAGTTGCATAATTCAACATGTGCTCAAAATTGATAGATCTATCCTATTTCTGGAAGGCAATCTTGAACTTGACTAGTGATCTTCAATTAAAACTTATCACTTTGGTTTTCATTTAAGTCTGACACCTGACTCCTCTCACCTTACTCTCCTCTCTATTTTTATTTTCATTCTTATTGTCATTTTGATTTTCCTATCTTATACTTTCTAAGGACACCACAATGAATAAGATGACACGTAAATCCTTTCTAAACAAAACAAGCATGTTAGGAGCTTCACTAATTTTATTCAATGGTTGTGATTTTAATTCTATGTCAGAATCTACTGGATCTCTTGAGGGAATCAGCATAGATACGCCACGTAAAGGGGAAGATATATTTTCTTATATCCGTCGAGAGAAAGCAGACTTTGATCTTACGTTCTATCGACAAATATTAGGGGCAGCGAATGAATTCAAGGAAGGTGATCAGACACTGAGAATCGTAGCTAATTCTGAAGCATCGAGAATAAACGCGAGAACACTTCTTTCAGCCACAAAACTTAAAGATTTGAACGCTCATGACATATACAAAGATGAGATCCATGATCTAATTCAATCCACGACTAAGCTTGATGCAACGGTTCAAGATTGGACATTAGGCGAATTAAAAAGCTTTATACTTCAAGAGCCAGAAACTGATATTAAAAAGATCATGCCGGCCTTACATAGTGATGTAATCTCTTGTCTTGTGAAACTCATGAGCAATGATGAGTTGATTCTAATCGGTCAAAAAGTATTTAATCCTTTGCCTAATAGCAAGATAGGTAGCAAAGGGTATATGAGTGCACGTGTACAGCCCAACTCTCCCACTGACAATCCTGAAGATATCATCTGGCAAGTCTTCGATGCTTGGTCTTATGCTGTAGGAGATCTTTTATTAGGCACGAATCCTGTGTCGAGTGAGCCGAGTTCAGTTGCCAAGATAGAAGCTGCGCTATTCGATGTTCTAACAACTTTTCAATTACAAGACACAATGCCTAATTGTGTGCTGGCACATATCGATGTCCAGGCCGAAGCAGAAGAGATGGCACCTGGCAC
>CALHUZ010000223.1 GCA_938039305.1 uncultured Saprospiraceae bacterium | reverse complement strand
TGGCGCACATTTGCAGGTCTTTTAAAAGATAGCTATCGGGTTATCCTCGTTGATCTTAGGAATCATGGAAGATCTTTTTGGTCCGATGAGTTTAGCTATGAACTTGCAGCTCAAGACGGTATAGAGCTCCTGGATGATCTTGAAATCTCTAAATCCCATGTTTTAGGTCATTCGATGGGAGGCAAAGTGGCGATGACTTTAGCAAAAACATACCCCGAGAGAGTAGATAAACTCATGATTGTAGATATAGCAGACAAAAAGTATGCAAGAGGTCATGATGCCATTTTCGATGCTATATTCTCTATCGACGTTAGTAAGCTCGAGAATAGAAAAGAGGCTGAAGAAAAGTTAGCACTTAAGATTGTGGACCTTGGAGTACGACAATTTCTCCTGAAGAGTCTGGCTCGAGATAAAGATCAAGGCTTTCGATGGAAAACTAACTTTAGAGTTTTACACAGCAGTTACGAGGCTATTTTAGATGAAGTTGACGTGCAGGGCATAAGCCATCAAGCTTTATTCATAAGAGGAAGTGAGTCGCCCTATATTTCTGAAAAGGATATCATTCAGCTCAAGGCAAATGTTGCTCATAGTGAGTTTGAGACCATAAAGGCCGGACATTGGATACATGCTGAGAAACCTAAGGAACTTTTTGACGTCATTGCGTCTTTTTTACAATAGAATACAAGAAAGAGGAATTAAGAGGGCCTTGTTGTCGTTTTATAAACTCGTAGCATAATACAGGACATGAAAACTAAATTAATAACGGCAGCCTTAGCTGTGATCTTTCTTTGTGGTACCGCCTTTACACTGAACAATGATAAGTACTTCGAGATCGCTAAAAACCTTGAAATATTTACGTCAGTGTATAAAGAGCTCAATACTCACTATGTAGACGAGTTAGATCCCAACACATTGATGCGCACAGGTATCGATGCGATTATGAATAGCTTGGACCCATACACAGTATACTATAGCGAATCACAAGTCGAGAGCTACAGAATCTCTTTAGACAACAAGTACGATGGACTTGGAGCTTCCAGTAAGGATGTTGATGGCCATGTGACAGTGGTTGAGGTTTATAAAGATGGTCCTTCTTATGAAGCAGGTATCAAAGTCGGCGATCAGATCACAAGCATTAACGGCCAAACGACTAAAGGGAGGTCTTATGAAGATGTGATGATGTTTCTAAGAGGATTTCCTGGAACGAGTGTCCAGATCGGTATTATGAGGCCTGAGGAAAACGAAAAATACAATTTTGAGATAACGCGTTCTGAAGTTGCTATCCCAAATGTGCCATATAGTGGCATGATCAACGAAGATGTTGGTTACATAGCACTGACAACATTTACCAGAGATGCGGGAAAGAATATAGCTGGAGCACTTAGAACACTCAGAAAGAACAATGAACTCAAGGGTTTAATATTAGACTTGAGAAGTAATGGTGGAGGTCTACTATCAGAAGCTGTAGATATCTTAGGAATTTTTCTGCCTAAGGAGTCGCTAGTGGTTACGACAAAGGGGAAAGTAAGAGAAAGAGATCAGACTTATAATACAAGAAGAACGCCTATAGATACTGAACTACCGATTGTCGTATTGATCAATAAAAGTAGTGCATCTGCATCTGAGATTGTTTCTGGTGCGATCCAAGATTATGACAGAGGCGTGATCTTGGGACAGCGTTCTTATGGTAAAGGCTTGGTACAAAACCAGCAAGAAGTAGGTTATAATTCTCGTATTAAGGTAACTACATCGAAGTATTACATTCCATCAGGGAGATGTATTCAAAGCGTAGCATATGAGAACGGAGAACCTAAAGATATTCCTGACGAAGATCGGGAGGTATTCAAGACTATGAAAGGAAGACCTGTTCTTGACGGGGGAGGAGTAACGCCAGATATCAAGTTAGATCCATTTGTTCAACCAGAAGTCTTAAAGGCACTTAATGAAGAGAATTGGATCTTCAAATATGCCAACCAATACGTAAAGCAGAACCCAGCGGGTCCTGGTTTAACAGAGCTAACCTTTGATAGCTATAACGACTTTTTAAGCTTCACAAAAAAAGGAAACTTCCAGTTTGAGACAGACGTTGAAGAAGCACTTTCAGATTTAGTAGATAAGGCAAAGAACAATTCTGCTTTAAAGTCTGATGTAGATGCTATTAAAAGCAAGGTGCTTGCAGAAAAGTCTGACGACCTAACAGAACACCAAGCGGATATAACTAAACAAATAGAAATAGAGATAGCTAAAAGATATAACTACCAAGAGGGAAAAGCCTATCAGAGGCTTAAGAATGACCCAGAAGTAGACGCAGCCGTCAAGGTTTTGATGTCTCAAGACAGTTATACTAAGATACTTCAGAAGTAGTGCCTTTAATCTTAGGGATAGAGACCGCCTCAGATATTTGTTCTGTAGCGATAGGAGAAGGAGATCAAGTTATCGCTGAACGTACCTTAACTGAAGGGATGAGACATAGTTCAGCGCTTACAGGCTTGGTTGATGAGGTGCTTAAAGAGGCTAATATCCCCATAAAAGAACTATCAGCAGTAGCGATAAGCAATGGCCCCGGCTCATATACGGGCCTACGAGTAGGCGCGAGCACGGCGAAAGGCATATGTTATTCGCTCAATATCCCACTGATAGCAGTCCCTACACTCGAGTCCCTTGCATATGATATAGATCCCCAATCGGACGACTTTGTGCTAGCAACCCTTGATGCTAGGCGGATGGAAGCGTATGCGGCTTTATATAATGGAGGGAACCTTCAGGGTGACACATATGCTATCATTTGGGATGAAGACTCTATACAGTCTTTAATAGAAGTATCTAAGAGCCTTATCATCTGTGGAACAGGTGTTGAAAAGGCTGCATCTTTATTTGAAGGTTATAAACAGGTTATTATTAAGTCCAATCAATGTAACGCTAAGGCTATCACCTCTTTGGCTTTCGCCAAATATCAAGATCAAGATTTCTGTGATATAGCCTATCACGACCCGTTTTACTTTAAAAACCCCAACATCACTAAGTCTAAGAAGAGCGTTTTAGGATAATTTTAGGGTTTTACCGCGCACTAATGTTTCTCATAATTTGTTGGTATACAAAGAGTTATAACAGATCAGACATCTGTTTGACAGTTTGAAAACAGGTTTTCGGCATAATGTTTGGTTCTACAGTATGAAACAACTCGAAAACTGTTTAAAACCTATTATTAAATGAGAAGTAAGAAAAACGAAACAGTCACGCTTAAGAAAGGTACGGGAAATGTCCAGTTGGACTACACCGAACTGAGAAAGGCAGTACTTGTTCTCCGTGCGGTAAATCACAAGTTGCGTCAGCGCATCATAGATTTATTAGAGCCAGGAGAGACAATGACAGTCACTGACATCTACATTAAGCTAAGATTAGAGCAGTCTGTTGCATCTCAGCATCTTGCGATCCTAAGGAGAGCTGGTGTTGTGATAACAGAGAGACAAGGCAAGTTTATCTACTACTCGCTCAACACAGAGCGATTAGACCAGATATCCAAGTTAGTCGAGGACCTCGCTGGATAAGCACCACTTTAAGTATCAGAACATAGTTATTTGAGTTAGAGAGTTTTACGCTTTATATCTGTACAGAATTAACGATTTAAAAGTCTAATCCGAAAATTTAGTTTTCAGATTAGACTTTTTTGTAATATTTCTTTGTGGGACCAAATTTAATAGTCATATTTGTCTCAAGGTCGATAAGAAATAAGAAAACTCAATGAAACAAACTAAGGTTCGGTTTAACAGCGATAAGCTAAATTATTCGTGCAATCTCATGCGCGCACTGGCTCATCCTCTCCGGTTGAAAATACTGGAATACATAGATCAGAAGGGAGAAACCAATGTTAACAAGATTTATCATCAGCTACAGATAGAGCAATCTATCACGTCTCAGCATTTGAAGATTTTAAGACTTGCAGGTGTGGTTTTGGATAGAAGGGAAGGCAAGAAAGTCTACTATACTATCAACTACCCTGTTGTTGCAAAGGCAAACAAAGCGGTGAATAGATTTTTAGGCAAGGCTATAGCAGCGTAAGCTGCCATAACTCCTAATTTATTCGTGTCATGTGTTTTGGGATAAGAACCATCAACGGTTCTTATCTACTCAAGACAAGTGATATACTTTCTATGTTTTGAAGTAGCTCTTCTCTTGAATACTGTTTAAGATAAAGGCTAATTGGTCCTTTGGAAGGGTTTATGCTCGATATGATTTTGCTTACCGCAAAGTTTTGTCCTTGCGGTTCTCCTGTCCATGTGCCGAGATTATCCATAAGGCTCACATTTACAAGATCATTGTAAAGAGTATCTCTATCCTGTACTAGGATGGCGTTTAGATAAATATTTTCAAATTCATAGTCAGAGTTGTGCAAAACTTTAGTACTCACCTTTTTTGCATCGTCAGGTGAAATATTTACGATTGACACCTCAAAATCGGTATTCCACCCTTGATTGGGTATATCTACTTTGTGTTCAGAGACTATATTCTGATCGCCACAAGCCCCTAAAGACATCAAGCATATTAGTAAGCTGAAGGTTGGAAGCTTTGACATCATTTTTTTTGGATGGCTATTCAAAAAAGTCTTTCATACGCTCAAAGAAGCCCTTTTCGTCTTTTCCTGGCGCGGGCTTAAAACCTTTCATTTCACGCATTTTCTCTAAAAGAATACGTTCGTCATCATTGATTTTTTTAGGCGTCCATATATTGACGTTGATCAGTTGATCTCCCTTTTTATATCCTTGAACCTCAGGGATTCCCTTTCCTTTAAGCCTAAATATTTTACCTGCCTGTGAACCTGCAGGGACTTTGATTTTCACCGAACCATCTAAAGTTGGGACTTCAATTGAAGTTCCTAAGGCAGCATCAGCAAAATTTAAGAAAAGGTCGTAGATGACATTGTTGTTATCTCGTAGTAGATGAGTATGTTCTATTTCTTCGATAACAATAAGAAGATCACCCGTTGGGCCACCAGCCTTGCCAGCGTTTCCCTTTCCCCTCATAGAAAGTTGCATACCTTCTGCTACTCCTGCGGGAATCTCTATATCAAGCGTTTCCTCGGCGTACATTCTTCCATCACCTTTACAACTACCACAGTTAGCGGTAATTGTCTGTCCAGAACCTTTA
This sequence comes from uncultured Saprospiraceae bacterium, assembly GCA_938039305.1. Taxonomy (GTDB): domain Bacteria; phylum Bacteroidota; class Bacteroidia; order Chitinophagales; family Saprospiraceae; genus JAJRXG01. Next base: position 6,557 of record CALHUZ010000223.1, on the reverse strand, counting down.
CAGGTTGGACAAGCGGCTGTTGTTTGCATTTGACCTAAGAAAGTGCTTTTTACCTGACGGACATATCCACCACCTCGGCAAGTACCACAAGTAGAAACAGACGATGCGTCTTTTGCTCCAGACCCACCACATTGGTCACAAGCCACCTGCTTTTTGACCTTTATCTTTTTTGTAATGCCTTTAGCTATTTCTTCTAATGTGAGACTTACTTTGATTCTAAGGTTAGAACCTCTTTGACCTTTAGTTGCACCTCTAGATCTACCTCCTCCACCAAAGAAGCTTTCAAACGGACTACCAGAATCTCCGAAGATATCTCCGAAGTGTTCAAAAATGTCTTCCATGTTCATACTACCGCCACCAGAGAAACCACCGCGACCTCCTTGGTTGTTCACGCCTGCATGACCAAAGCGATCGTAACGAGCTCTTTTGTCACCATCGCTTAGCACCTCATATGCTTCAGCTGCTTCTTTGAATTTGTCCTCAGCAGCCTTATCATCAGGGTTGCGATCAGGGTGATATTTAAGTGCGACTTTGCGGTAAGCCTTCTTTATCTCTGTATCCGAAGCGCCTTTTGCAACACCAAGTATTTCGTAAAAGTCTTTTTTTGCCATGTTTCTTAGTGGTGTATCACTTGCCTACTACAACCTTAGCGTGGCGGATGATTTTATCGTTTAGGAGGTAGCCATTTTCAATTGTATCAATGACCTTCCCTTTCATTTCTTCAGTAGGAGCTGGTATTTCAGTGATGGCTTCATGGAGTTCTGGATCAAAAGTCTCTCCAGTACTTTCCATAGCAGTTACGCCTTTAGCTTTCATGATTCCATGAAGCTTGTTATATACTAGTGTAACTCCTTCAGAGAAGACTTCCTGACTTTCACTATCCTCTGCACTTTTCTTTGCCCTGTCAAAATCATCAAGTACAGGAAGTACCGCTGCTATTGTTTCTCTTCCTGCAGTACTCATAAAGTCGATTCTTTCTTTGATCGTCCTTTTCTTGAAGTTGTCAAATTCTGCAAAAAGCCTTAGGTATTTGTCTTTCGCTTCTCCTAATTCTTGTTCAAGCTCATTGATCCTAACCTTCAATTCTTCGGTCTTATCTTTCTTTCCGAATCTTCTTTTCTTTGGTTTTGCGACCTTTTCTTCTTGCCCTTCTTCTGACTTAGTTCTTGGCTCTTCGTTAATATCTTTATCTTCTATATTCATTGTTCTTACTAGTCTCGATAATTACATAGAGTAGTTTATCAATATTTCTGCCATTTGCCATTTACGGCCATTTTGTCATAATCCTTGACTGCTATTAACCAGAAGAGCCGTCAGCTAGACAGAATCTCTATGTCTTAATGGCAGCGCAGAGCAAAAGTTGTGATTACAAAAAGTCTAATTTATTCTTCTTCTCCTTTTTCTAATTCTTCTTGAACACGCTCATCAAAAGGAAACAAGTCATGCTTTTTTAAGAAATGATACCATTTGATCACCTTCTTTACGTCGCTTACTAAGACTCTCTCTCGATCAAACTCAGGCAAGATTGTCCCGAAATAAGCGAATAAATCTTTAGAAGAGCTGCTCAGTGCTGGTGGAGGGTTTGATTCTTCTTGCGCGGCGATTGTCTCAAAGACTGTATTGATTTCTGTCGCATCGTCATCAGTGTATATCGCTACAGTTCCCATCGGTGTGAACTGGTGCTTTCTCATAGAGACAAATCTTGATTTGCCGGAGACTATCTCTTCTACGATCATACCATTAGGCCGACTTCCTCCAATCTTAAATAAACCTGGAAGGCCGCTCACTGCTACTATCTCATCTATCGTCATCTCTATTATTCTTTTGTTTTTTATAATCTGTACCTAAATCGTTAATCTAAGATTAGGTGTCAAAAGTAAGTTCTACTTCTTCGCTCTGTGCACGACTTTGACAAACTAATATATACCCTGAAGCTACTTCATCATCATCTAACGCATAACAAGCATCCATGGTTACATCTCCTTTCGTCACTTTAGCTATACACGTAGAACATGCTCCACTTGTACAAGAGTAGGGCGCATCACACTTTTCGTCGATAAGAACGTCAAGTATTGTTTTTTCAGGTGGTACAGTTACATTAAACTCTTCACCATTAAGAATGACTTTAACTTTGCTTGTTACTGCCCCATCTGAAACAGCTCCTCCAGCAGGGACACTTGAGATAAAGTGTTCTGTATGTAGACGTTTTTTATCTATTCCCTTAGTCTCCAAGTGATCAATTAATGTGTCGATCATTGCACCCGGTCCACAGACGAAGTAATGGTCCTCTTTGCTGACTGGTGGGTTTTCAAGTAAGTAAGTATCTATCTTTTTGCCATCAAGTCTTCCTTTCCATCCTTTCCAAGTTTCTTTACCTCTTGAAAACATACCCTTAAGACCACCTTCCTTTACACGATTAGGTTGAGACAAGGTTTGCGTTAAAAAGAACTGTCCAGCATATTTTGACTCCATTGATAGAAGCTCATCTTTGAATATGATTGAGTCCTCATTGCTATTGCCATAAAGCAAGTGGCATCGAGACTTAGGCTCCTCCTCAAGAATAGTCTTCAATATGGACATAACTGGTGTTATGCCACTTCCTGATGCGATGAAGTAGAAATCCCTCTTTAATGAATGATCATGGTCGATACCAAATGATCCATCGGGCTGCATCGCTTCGACGATATCTCCCGCTTTGATATTGTCATTAATATGATTAGATACTAATCCCTTCGAAACCCTTTTAACATTGACCCCAAGTTTTTGGTCCAATGGGCTAGTACATATGGAGTAAGCTCTTCTTACTTCAGTACCACCAAGGTTGAATTTTAATGTCAAGTACTGTCCTGCCTTATATTTATATGCCGCACTTAACTCTTCAGGGATGTCAAAGTAAATGCTTGAAGATTGTTCTGTCTCTTGTATTACTTCAGTTACTTTCAGACTATGAAACTCATGACCCATGCTATGCTCTATCTGTTATCTTATAAAAAGATGCAAAAGTAAGCTTTCACACGACACTTCTCAACAGCAGAATGAACCCAAATACGATTAAAGCAATTCCGGCTATCTTATTAATAAGAGAAAGGCGATGTAGTGTTATTCTCTTACGTATGATTCGTGCTAAAACTACTTTTATTGTGTCTGTGATTACTATGGTTATCAGGATTGAACCAACGAATAACCAACTTTCAACCTGATTGAGATTTCTCTTTCCTACAAATGAAGCAATGGTACTTAACCAAAAAATGAAAGTGAATGGATTGACTGTATTGACCATGAAGCCTTTTATCCAATAGCTAAAGATTCCGCTTCTTCCCATTGGTTCACCTTTGAAGTTGATAATGGCCTTTTTAAAAAAAGTTGCGATTCCTACAGATATTAATACTACTCCACCAACAAGGCCTACCCAAAAGACGAAGCTTTTACTTTGGACATAAGGCGATATATTTTGGATAAATTTGAGAGCGAGAACGGCAATTATTATATCACTTATCCAGATCCCTGAAGCTGCGATTAAGCCTGCTTTCGATCCATTTTCAAGTGAAGACTGTATGAGTACGATAAAGATAGGGCCTAGCAGGAAAGACAAGGTCAAGCCAAATATCATACCTTCTAAAATGTACTGCATAGGCTTTTTTACATCGCTAAGCGTATATGCTTGCTATGACAACTCTTGAATGTGGGTGATTACGAAATTCACACAAATATATGCCTTGCCATGTACCCAACATCAATCTTCCGTGGTTAATCGGTATTGTTACGGAACTTCCGACTAGTGACGCCTTAATATGGGCAGGCATATCATCGATACCTTCCATATCATGAGTTATGAATGACATCTGTTCTGGAACGATGTGATTCATGTAAGATTCGAAGTCAACCCTAACCGAAGGGTCGGCATTTTCATTGATGGTTAGTCCAGCTGAAGTATGTTGTATGAACAAGTTTAAAAGCCCAGTATCTGGAAGTTCAGGTAGTGACTCCATCACTTCTCTTGTCACAAGATAATACCCCCTCGATCTAGACTTAAGATAAAGCTTGTGATGTGTAATCATGTATTAAAGATAGACTGTCAGGACAAAGTTTTCTACTTTGTGTCTAAACTAACTTGAAATCGTATGTCTATTAGAGCTTCCCTGCTTCTTATTGGTCTCGTTATCATATCCGTATGTATCATTCACTCCTGTGATCCTTCAGAAACTACAAATACCCCTAACCTCATTACTGCCGAGGATATATTGCCTCACCTTGAAGAGTTATCGGATGATAAATACATGGGTAGGATGCCTTTTGGTCCTGGAGATAAGATGTCTGTGGATTATTTGGTTGAGCAATGCAAAAAGATGGGCTTAAAGCCAGGAAACAATGGTTCTTATACCCAATCAGTACCTATGGTTGAGATCACAAGTACTTCTACAGAATCGATGTCTATCACTTCTAAACAAGGAACAAAGGAATATCAATTTGGCGAAGACTATGTGATCCATTGTCAAAAAACTATTGATGAAGTTGACATCGATGATGCTCAAATGGTTTTTTGCGGCTATGGTATTGATGCGGCTTCTTCAGGATGGAATGATTTTGCAGGTATCGATATGAAAGATAAAATAGCTGTTGTGTTGGTTAATGATCCTGGGTTTGGAGGAGAAGACAGCACTTTCTTTAAGGGGGATGTCATGACTTATTATGGTCGGTGGACTTACAAATATGAAGAAGCAGATAGACAAGGGGCAAAGGGTCTTTTGATCATACACGAGACTAATTCAGCAGGTTATCCTTGGTTCGTAGTTCAGAGTAGTTGGACGGGACCACAATTAGGCTTGGAGAAAGAAAGTGTTCAAAATGGCGCAGACATTAAGGGATGGATACAATTGGATATGGCAAAGGAAATATTTGCTTCAAGCGGTCAGGATCTGAGTGGGCTGATTAAGCAAGCTAGAACACCAGGATTCAAGCCAGTCGAATTAGACTTGAAGATGTCTACAGCCCTAAGTAATGTCTATAAGCGTGATGCGTCGGATAATGTGATCGCATATATCGAGGGTTCAAAAAACCCAGATGAGCACGTACTTTATAGTGCGCACTGGGATCACATAGGAGTAGGGACTCCGGTTGCGGGAGATTCCATTTATAATGGAGCATTAGATAACGCTAGTGGTACGGCTACTGTACTTGCCATTGCAGATAATTTAATGAAACAGGAGACAAAGCCTGAACGTTCCATTCTTTTCACTTTTGTTACAGCTGAAGAACAAGGCCTTCTTGGCTCAGAATATTATGCTCTTAACCCAACTGTTCCCATAAATCAAATTGTTGCTAATGTCAACGTTGATGGTTGTAATCCAAATGGGAAAATGAATGATTTTCAAATTGTAGGTTATGGACATAGTGAAATGGACGAAATCGCAGCTGTGGAATTAAAAAAACAAGGACGCTATGTCCTACCTGATCAAGAACCAGGAAAAGGATATTTTTTCAGATCAGATCATTTCAATTTTGCAAAAGTTGGTATTCCAGCGCTATTTGGAGAAGGAGGATACGATCATGAAGAGCATGGTGTGGAATATGGAAAAAAGAAAAAGGCAGAGTATACAGCTCAAAACTACCATGCACCAAGTGATGAGTATGATGCTGATACATGGGATATGGGAGGAGTAGTACAAGATGCCCAACTTTATTATAATGTCGGTTGGAACTTGGCCAATAGTGATGTCTGGCCACAATGGAATCCAGAAAGTGAATTTGAAAGAAAGAAAAACCTGATTGACTAATTAAGAACTTGCGAAATTAGAACAAGAATCAAAGATCGACTTCAACAGAAATGAAATTATTCTATTTATTATTTGCCACTCTAATTAGCCTTCTGGTTATTGTGCTTTTTGCAGGGATAACTCCGGAGGTTGCAAATTCCACAGGTGTTCCGCACCCAGAGTTCAAAGGCATGCTTATAGGGCCTAACAATATAGATCAAGCTGTGCACACAAGGTGGTTGGGCTATTTTTATGGACTTGGCATAATTTTTCTTTTTGGAGTTTTTCTACTTATAGGAAATCGAAAAAAAGGAAAGTTAACTTCAATTGGAAAGTGGATTTTGATAGGAATAGGTGCATACCTACTGTTCTATACAATGATGGTCCTAAGCCATTGGTCCTATTCTGATAATGATGGAGGTGATTTTATATTAATGATGCCGGCACCAACAGCTTGGATGATATATGGGGTTTGGTTTGTTCCTTTGATTATAACCGCGGCCTTTGTTTTCAAATTTGAAGAGGCGATTATTTCGGATGAAGAAATAGCTTCTTTTGAGGCATATGTTAAGGAACTGAAAGAAAAAGAAAGCTAGTGGAAGCATTTAGACATCCGATCATCCTTACGTGCATCACGATCTATATGTTCTTGTGTATAGGTGTGGGTATATGGGCCATGAGAAAAACCAAATCAACACATGACTTTTTCATGGCGGGAAAAACACTTGGTGTTTGGGTAACAGCATTTGCAGTTTTTTCAACAACATTAAGTGGCTTTGGATTTGTTGGGGGACCAGGTCTTGT
>CALHUZ010000222.1 GCA_938039305.1 uncultured Saprospiraceae bacterium | reverse complement strand
GACTGATCTTGACCACTCGAACATCTCCATCCTCGGAGTGCTACCATCCACGTCTGGAAAGAAAAGTGCGTTGTTAGTACGTGATCCATCTTGACACTCAGCTCTCAGAGCATCATTAGCTATCCCGCCTCGGTTATAGTTATTGGTTTGAAAGTTGCCCGAGGCCTCATCAAACCCATATAAATAGCTCACGTCATGCATGATGTTATTGAGATAAAACAGATTGACTGTTGCTGCATCAGTATAAGTACTGGGGCTTAAAGCAGTGTCGAGAGGAAAGTTAAATGACAATGTTGAACCACCTTCTGGAGCTTCTCCACTTAAATCATCACCATCTAAATCCTCTATCGCAATGACATTATTGCCAATGGTAACGGTTGTATCCGCACCTGTTACCCCATCTAAATCATGCCATCCGAATGGTGATGGATTCACCCCGTTTTGTATCGCATCTAACCATGGTTCTAGCACCACTGATCTCGCTCCCTCGTGAGGGGCTTGAAGCGGCATGGCGTACACATTGTACGAATTGTTGATTGTTGCGCTGAGCGGCGCGTTAAGGGGTTCTCTTGAGCTGGTTTTAGCCTTCTCTTTAGTGTATTGATCAGAATGGAAGTAATTTGTATCCTCAGAACTTGGGCCGAAGCTGCAAGTAAGAAACATCGCTTCTTTTCGAGTAACCGATCCGTCTTCAGCATTAATAAACACTGCCCATTGTTCATGTTTGTCTAACAAGTCCATTACAATCTTCCAGTGCAGTGTCAATTTTTCATTTTCATGTATGTAGACAAGTTGGGTTGGCATCGGCTTCCTAGTAAGCGATTTGTTTTCATAAAGTCCTTTTTGCCCAAAGCCTGCTGACTTTTTTAACGTTCGTGTTACACCTATTTTAGGCATTCCAAAGTGATCCGCTGCGATGGAAATAGCATTAACTGCCGGAATAGCTTTGTGCTTAATTTCTCTGGAAGTGGGCGGTTCAATTAAGTTGTTTGTTGCGTGAGCGACTTGACTATTTCCATCGATGTGCACACTAGCTACAGCTTCATAGATATCAATTCCATATAGTGTCTGCTGGTAATAAAAATGATGGATACCTGAGATAGAGCTTTTGTGTGAGGAGGAGAGGTAGATGTCCTTATCACTGATGTAAATGTTTTTGAAGATGCCTTGTTGGGATGTTATGTGGGTGTTAGGGACTGAAGATAACTTCCCCTGTGAAGTGTTGGCTGATGGATTTTGAGCTCCGAGATGGGCCAATGTGAAGCAGCCGCAGACAAAAAGAATTATTTTAAAAAATTGACTTCGATACATGTGAGCATAACTACGGAAGTAAAGATAAGCGATTTGAGTGTTGATAAAGGGAACTCTGCTATTTATGGAAAGAGTAATCCAAAATTCTTGAGAGCAAGAGCTTGCGTTGCGGACAGTGATTAAAGCTGATTTTATCAAGATATTCAACAAATCCTAAAAGATCCTCATATATTAGTTTTCATATTATGAAATTATGAATATAAAAAGAGCTGTTTCTAACCTTTGGCCATTATTAGTATTCTTAGCATTCGTCACTTTTATGTTTTTTCCCGAATATCAGGGGAAGACGTTGGAAAGAAGTGACGCCATTCAAAGTCAGGCTAAAATGAAGGCTTTAATTGATTATCGTAAGGCTGATAATAAAATGTACATCTGGAATCCTGCTCAATTTGGAGGAATGCCAATGTTATATGGCGCGCCCAGTAGTAAAAATGTTTTAAGGTATGTCGACAACATAATTAAGCTAGGTCAAACCCGACCTATGTCAATATATTTTATTGCATTCTTGAGCGCATTTTTATTAGGAAGAATTGGCTTCGGGATGGGGAATCTTCTAAGTATGTTCTTGTCATTCTCCTCTACTTTACCACTTACAAACTTGATATTATGGAAAGCTGGACACACAAGTAAGATTGATGTTTTGTCATATACTTCTTTATTAATCTTAGGCGTTGTCTTGATTTTTGAGAGAAAGAAGTACATCCTAGGTTTTGTTATAATGTCGTTTGGGGTGGCTATGAGTTTGTACTTAAGACATCCTCAGATGACCTATTATATATTCATGGTTTTCTTAATCTATGGCTTGTTGAAGTTGTTTGTAGTGATTAAGGAGAAGCAAGATTGGAAGTCTATTGGAATTGGGATAGCACTTTTGGTTGCAGCAGGCACTTTAGGGATAGGAAGTAGTGCAACAAAAATATGGAGTATGAAGGTGCATTCTGAAGCTTCAATGCGAGGCGCACCTATTCTGAAATCAACTGATTTAGGTGGTCCAAACTCTTCTAGTAAAGTAGAAGGGCTGAATTGGCAATATGCTATGCAATGGTCTAATGGGTTAGTAGATCTTGGAGGAACCTTTATTCCACGATTTGTAGGAGGAGGGTCTGGTGAAAAAGTTTCGAACAAGTCAGAATCATTTAAAAAATATCGAATGACTCGGGCTCCACTCTATTGGGGAAAGTTACCTTTCACAGAAGCTCCTATGTATTTAGGTGCTGTAAGTATTTTCTTGTTTTTATTGGGGTCAATATATGTTCGAGGCTTACTCAAATGGTGGCTAATTGGAGGAGTACTTCTAACTTATCTAATATCGATGGGTATCAATTTTGAGTGGTTTAATAAATTGATTTTTGACTACATGCCTTTGTATAATAAGTTTAGAGCTCCGCAGTCTGTATTATCCATAACACCATACTTTTTATCTCTACTAGGGGTGTTGGCAGTTTATAAGTTAATTAAGGAGGGGACTTCAAAAGAGTTTATTAAAGCACTCTATATCAGTGGGGGATTAGCGGGCGGATTCGCCTTGGTTTCTTATTTTCTATTTCCTTCAGTTCTTTCTTTTGAAGGAAGTGGTGATGCCAGTTATACTCAGCAAGGAGTAGATACAATTGCATTTATTACTGATCGTAAATCTGCGCTAAGAAGTGATTCTTTAAGGTCTTTTCTATTTGTTGGTTTGAGTTTTTTAATTCTATGGGCATTCGCAAAGTCCAAACTGAGTAAGGTTGTAATGTTAGGTTCTTTAATGGTGTTAACAATTGCAGATAATTTAGGTGTGAATAATCGATACTTAGGTTTTAGTGATTACAAATCCAAAAAAGAAGTAGAAAATAACTATCAGCCTAGGGGTGTCGATCAACAAATATTAAGTGTGGAAAAGAATAGGTATGACTATCGAGTCATGGATCAGACTATAAATACTTTTAGTGCGGCTAACACATCCTTTTTCCACAATACTCTTGGAGGTTACGATCCTGTAAAACTTCAACGAATTGAAGATCTTAAAAATGGCCATCTTCTTAAAAATAATATGAATGTTTATAATATGCTAAACGCGAAATATTTTATTTCGCCAGGCCAAGATGGTACACCACAACTACAACAAAATCCTCAAGCCCTGGGCACATCTTGGTTTGTTAATAAGTTAAGATCTGTTAATACACCTGATGAAGAATTTGCGGCACTTCAGGATATAGAAGTGAAATCAGAAGCAATTATTCTGGCTAAGGAATTTGACGAAGCCCTTAAAGGACTAAATATCAGTTCTTTGTCTGATCAAGGATCGATTGAGATAAAAGAATACTCACCCGATAGAATTGTTTATAGCAGTACAAATACAGGGGAAGGAGTTGCAGTTTTTTCAGAGATATGGTTTAATGGAGAAAGCTGGAAAGTTCATATAGATGGTAAAGAGACACCTTTATTAAGGGTTAATTATGCGCTTAGAGCTGTGAGGGTCCCGGCAGGTAGTCATGAAATAGTTTTTGAATTTAAACCCGCCTCTTTTCATACAGGGGAAAAAGTCACTTTAGCATCTTCACTTATATTGCTGCTAATTGGAATTGGAGCATTAGTAATGTTTATTAAGGACGAAATGAAAAAATATAATCTAATCGAAAGCCCTGCGCCAAAGACTGTTAAGAAACGGAAAAAGAAGAAATAGAAGTACTATTCTATTTCTTGCCGTAATAGTTCTTTGTAAAGCCGTGAGCTACGGGTTTCTTTAGAATCCATTTTTGCCAAATCCCATTTAGAGTGCCTATTCCATAGGCACCTACTTGGATGAATAAGGTGAGAATGGATAGTAAAGCGACTTTGAAGGACTTGTAAGCAAGAAAAGATTGACAAAAGGCAAAAAGTGCAACAAGGAATATTATAGCCAAGCCACAAATAAAAGCCATTTTCGCTAGTGTCAAAAAAAAGGATAAAAGTGTAATTATAAAGCTGGAGAGGACTAAGATCGCAGGTGCCAGATGTATAGGCTTGAGCATATCATTGTGCATTGAAGCGAGGTTGATGCGAGTCACTCCCCAATTATGTATTTGTTTTATAAATTTCCATAGACTTGTGCGTCTTTTGTGATAGACATATGCCTTATCTATAAATCCAACTTTAAAGCCTGCTGCATAGATACGGGCGGAATAGTCCATGTCTTGACCATGTCTTAGATCGCCAAACCCACCAATCTTATCATATACTATCTTATGGATTCCCATGTTAAAGCTTCTTGGAAAGTACTTGGTCACACTTTTTTTGCTCCCTCTTGTTCCACCGGTACCAATAAATGACGTCATTGCGTAATTAATGGCTTTGAGGAGTGGTGAAAAGCTTGGGTGATATGTATCTGGCCCTCCAAATGCGTCATAGTGTTCGACCTGGATTTCTTTTTCTAATTCTGTCAAATATTCAGGAGGAAGAATACAATCTGAATCAACGAATAGCATGTAATCCCCTGTAGATTCGGTCATTCCTCTATTTCGAGCAGGCCCTGGGCCAAGATTCGCCTGCTTATAGTATCGGATTGATATTATAGAGTTGAGGTTCTGAACATATTCAATTGTATCATCTGTAGACCCATCGTCAACGATGATGAGCTCATATTCACTATGATCATAACAAAGCTCTTCTAATGAAGGAATGAGCTCCTTTAATTCATCTATCCGGTTGTAGGTGGGAATAATGAAACTGTATTTCATTTATCAGTTGATATTACATAGTATGCACACGTACTTATATAGTTTCTGAAGTAAGGTATGCGTGCAAGAAGAGAGTTTTGTTTTCTTGGTTTTAAATTGAATTTCACATCATAGTTAGGATTTATAAAATATATCGTTTTCTTATCAATGTTGAATTGGTGTGATTTAACAATCTTTTCAAATCTTCCAATTGTTATCCCCGTTGACTTAGTGTTAAGCATGCTTTTTACCGTTGCTTCACTTTCACCAAAGCTTCTTAGCATAAAACTGTAAAGAAAATTGGGTAGTATATGGTAGTATGGCAAGGTTGATGCGAGCTTCGATCTACATCCCTGCTGGTGCCCGCCAAAAGGCATATGCCACGGAGGGAACCCAAAGAATATCTTTCCCTTGTCATTGAGAAATTGTTTTATAAATCCAATAAATTTTTCTTGATTGGGAATATGTTCTATAACGTCGCGCATCATTATCAGATCGAACTTACCTATATCTTCTGATGAGACGTTATAAATATCGTTAACTAAAAGTTTTAAATTATTACTATTTGGATGACCCTCGTAAAGTTCCTTAGCTATTTCAATTTTGCGACGGCTTATATCTACTGCGGTAATTGTACATCCTTTATCCATGAAAGGCATCAGGTTTCCACATTCTCCACAACCTATTTCTAATACTCTATAATTTTTATCTAATTGAGACTCTATACCTACGTATGGGATAACATATTTTTCGGTGGTTAACCCTTGTTCCCTAAAATACTGTTGCCGGTTTTTATGTCTCTTTTGCATGTCCTCTGTTTTAAATTTATATCCTTTTACAAATTAAAATGGTTATTTGGAGTCAAACTTATACTTCAGTATATGTGATATTTTCAAATTTGACTTGAAATTTATTTTATAGAGCTTATTCCATAAGAGGATTGCCTTTAGATATCTAAATAAATAGTAAACAGACTTAATATTAAATGTAGGAATTCTCCTCCCCAAAAAAATAGGGTTCTTAGAATTGTCTGGTTCAAACCACTCTAGCCTATTCCCATACGTTGCCATGTAATATCCGTATATCAAGCAACCATGCTTTGATTTCGGGGTCAGATCATCTTGTTTTATTAATGAGAAAAGTTCCTCTTTGGTTTTTGGGTTGTAAGTAACATTTAAGTTTAGATAAAACGATTTTCCATATAGAATTACAGGTTTGCCCATGTAAGTTCCTTCAATGCCAGTAGAAGAGCCAAAGACCACGAGTTTGTCTGCTTGCTCTATAAGTTCATAGGTATCTATATCTTCATGAGCATATATGATCTCCAAATTTGGGAACGTCATTTCTGCAAGCTCTTTGGTTTGACTATTATATACTTTTTCTAGATTGGGATGTATGCGAAGAATGAAACGTATTTCTTCCTTATCCCTGAATCCTGTCACAATTTCTTTGATAGCATGATTTTGATTTGGATAGAGATTATGCTCCCATTCTTGAATCACTTTCATTTCATCTTCAGATGAATTGAGAATAAGGATATTTTGTTTCTTCGACTTATCGATCAAATTTTTTATTCTATTGTTTTGAGCCCCTTGTTTTTTAAACGTATGAAAATCATAAGTCGGATCTCCAGCTCTGCGCTTTATATACCAATCATTTCCTATTTGTCTTTTGGATTGGGATCCATCATTCCATAAAGCCACCATGGAATTATGTCTAGAGTCGATACTATGAGGAAGGTTGTTTTCGAATATTTCGTATTTACCCTTTGATCCTGATTCTATTGCCTTATAAGAGATTTCGTTCGCTTCACAATAAAGCCTTAAAGGATGAATCTCGGAAAAACGCCCGTTAAAAAGTATAACTTCTTTTATGTTATATTCATTGAATATAACTTCTATATTCTTTAGAACATTAATGCTCTTGATTATTTCAAGTTGAATGATTTCATTATGAGACTCACTATTGATCTCAAATTTTCGATACTGCGAAATTAATGAAGAGGCGACACCGCGCCCGATATTTATATTATTGTATTGATAATTGATAAGATCATCTGTAGATTTAAAATACGGAATTTTAGGTTTGAGGTCATAATCTATCAGATTATATACTTCGGATTTATTTAAGCCAATCTGGTTATAAATGAATTTTTTTCTTGTTTGACAAGAAGCGCATGCGATAACATTATGAAAGTGATTGAATCGACAGTTAGTTAGTATTCCGTCACATTCAACAACTAAAATTGACTTGCCGTCTTGCTTTAAATCATATAAAACTTCTGCGTTTATTCCTACCTGTATTGAGCTTAGCCCGGTAAATGAATAGACAAGATGGTCAATAGTTTTTTTAGCACTCATTAAACTGATTTAAGGTATTTGATCGCAATTCGTCTATTATCGGAATAATGGTATTGAATAAGCTAAATCACCAATTTGAAGGCTGTTCTTAAGGGACAATTGAATTTCATGACCAATAAGAGATATAATTGCCTTCTTGTGTGATCTCATTTAGCTTGGAGTTTACTGTTTTCTAACAGGTTAATGTCAATTAGAATATTGCGAAGCTTAGCGGGAAGGGAGTTAAATAGATTTTTAAATTTACTACTTTCTGAACTAAGATAGGATCGATATGTATAAGTTTTATTGTTAAGTAGTGTATTGTAGATTGCCACACTACTTATATCTGTTATTAATATAAGATTATTACTTGCAATTAAGCTTTCTATAGAGCTGGTTTGTTCTATTTCGACTAAATTTATTTGATGTAAATTTTGAGCTGTTTTATTGAGTCGGACAATGAGGTCAGGATTTTGTCGAGGATGATATTTGATGCCAATATCACAATAGCCTTTAGAAGATAGGGTCAATAATAATTTATGAAACCCTTTGGTATATTCCGATGATTTCAGGAATGAGTTCTTGAGACATAGTGCACTTGGAGCAATTAGTATTTCAATAGGTGTATTTAATTTTTGATATTCAAAACGAGGCTCAATGACTACTACCTTTTTGTGTTGATATGCTTTATGATAAAGTGAGAATACAGAGGAGGATTGTTGAATACGCTGCCAAGTTTTAAAGGGGTTGATTGTATGCTCTCCCTTGTATTTAGCCCATATAAGTATTTGTTTTAAACGGAATTGCACGCTATAATAAAATCTCTTCTTTATTAAGTTGTCGAATTCTTTTTTTTCGTAATAGGCTGAGAGCCCTTCTTCTATAAAAAGTACATCTGAACACGTTTTATGTTGCCTTAAGTAGGTGCAAAACCAATTGGAGAAATTCGAATTGTAAAATACAAAGGCTGTGTTGAGATTCAGTAGTTTATCTAGTTCTGATTTTTTTTTTTCAAACACTCCCAAGACTTTGGTAGCCATCCATATGTTTTTACTTTGAGCCGGTCACTATTTAAATAGTTTATGAATTTATCTTTAGCTAGAACATTGGGGCTATGGATTATTGTACATTGATATTTTGGAATATTAAGTAATTCAATTACTTGTAATATTATGGAGTGAGAAATATTATTCTGAGTATAAAATATATGATTCATTTCAGTGGGCTTCCTTTTGAAAAATCATTATAACACACCTTCCCAATTAGTGCTTCATAGTGTTTAGGCGCCTTTCCATCCCCTGGGCGAATCACTCTTATGTTTTCATGAGTGAATATTTCTCCAGCTTTAATATCGTTAACAACATAAATCGATCTTTTAAACTGCTTGCTTTTTTCCTCTGATTTTTGGGAGTCTAACTGAACATTACCCATTGCTTTAAAAGCTCGCTCGGTTTCCACAACAAGTGCTTTTAATTCATTGGGCTCTAAAGAGAAGTCACTGTCAACACCACCATCTGATCTTTTAAGAGTAAAGTGTTTTTCAACTACGCGAGCACCTAATGCTACTGAGGCTACGGCAGCTCCTATACCCATCGTGTGATCTGAGAGCCCGATGATGCAATCATCAAATATGGTTTGTAAAACAGGTATTGTACGAAGGTTAGTGTTTTCAGCTGTTGCCGGATATGTAGAAGTACATTTGAAGATAACTATATTTTTTGCACCATTCTGTTTCAGATATTGAACAGATTCATATAATTCATTAATTTTACTTGTGCCAGAAGAAATAAGAATTGGCTTACCTGTTTCTGCTACCTTCTTCAGCAAGGGAAAATGGTTGCTTTCAAACGAGGCTATTTTATAAGCGGGTACATTTAAAGATTCTAAAAAGTCAACAGCAGTTTCATCAAAAGGAGATGAGAATGCGATCATTCCCAAGGATTTTGCATAGTCAAAAATATCTTTGTGCCATTCCCATGGTGTATGTGCCTTTTGATAAAGTTGATAAAGGTTTTGACCATACCAAAGAGAATCTTTATCTTTAATATCGAATAGTCCTCCTCTTTGATTTATAGTTATAGTGTCTGCAGTATAGGTTTGTAATTTAAGCGCATCCGCTCCTGCTTCTGAGGCAGCATTTACAAGTTCTAATGCTCGGTTAATATCTCCATTATGATTTCCGGACATTTCAGCAATAATGAATGGCTTGTGCTTGTGGCCTATGCGTCGATTTCCAATTTTAAATTCGCTCACGTAATTGTAAATTTGTAACTATTCTTAAATTCACTTACTTCCTCTTGAATCGCGTCTATGGATTGAAACGCTTTTATAGATGCAGTGTTGTCTTTCTTGACGTATCCGCATATTTTAGAAATGTCTTTTTCTGATGATCGTAGTTTTGAAATGCCTTGTCTTAGGATTGATTCTCCATATCCTTTGCCTCTTTCGGACGAATCTACGGTATAGTTGATTATTGCTATGGTATTGTTAATTTCAAAACGTATTTGTCCAATGGGCCTCTTATTAATTTCAAAGACATATAATATAGTGTTAGAATTATTCACTTTGCTATGAAACCATCTTTCATGTTGCTCAAATGTTATCAAGTCCGTTGAATATGATTGCTTTCTAACATTGGGGTCGTTTGTCCAGTTGAAGTATAAGTTTATGTCAGTACTTGTTGCTTTTCTAACCCCTATAAATAAAGAACGAAAAATACGCTTTAAGTATTCAGGTTGCTTGCCAGAAATTATATCCTTTTTTTCGTTCGATAATTGTTCATTAAGAGACGTGAGACCATAGTTTTTATCAAAGTCACGGGCAATTTTATTCTCGATGAAATACTTCATGTTGGCACTTTGATTAGCCGCTATTTGCTTTAGGAAGAGTTTACCACCAACGGAAAGATATTCTAATGACACAGTACTTGGGGAAGTTATAGCTGTACTGCTTTTACGCATATAGTATACCATTTCCTTAGCACTTAGGTTTGTAAGTATTTTTATATCTAATGAACTAGTTTTAGAATATTTTATCAGCTGGTTTTTGTACTGATTGGCTGCACCAATAACTACATAGCATTTTGCGGATTCATTTTGTTTTTCAACTTTTCGCAAAACGTTCAAAGTGTGATTATGAGGATCGGCACCTCCGAGACAAATGAATATGTTACTTTCTTCATATCTGACAGGGTTCTTTTTTGTCGCAGCCTCAATAAAAGGTTTTCTTAACAATGCATATTTGAATCCAGTGTAAACTTGAGTGTAAGGTTCACTGGAATAATGGGATATAGGAATATTGCCTCCTGGATTGATAACAATGTCAGAAACAAAGTGATAAGTATGAATATCATCTATGCATACGACTTTACATCCTTTTTCTTTAAAAACTCTTTGGTATGAAGTTTTGAATTGGTACCCATCAATTACAACTATATCTTTATCATCGATTATTTTAGTTATAATTTCATGTGCTTCGGATATTATGTCAACAGTATTTGTTGGCGAAATAATTGCCAGACATACCTCCAATATTTTCTCCTTGAGAGAGGGGACCGTTGATTTGGTAATAAAATAGCACGTATAAGAATTGTGTAGTATTTCTGCGAGTGCTATAGACCTTATAATGTGACCTAAGCCAATATTTGAGTCACCATCAGCTCGAAAGTAGATGTTCGGTTTATCTTCCATTGGCAAAGCTAAATTTGAATTCAGCAATTTCCCAGTCTTCTATATTGTCTATGTCATGTGCATCCATGTTAGAGAGCAAAACAACACCGCTATTATTAGTCCATAGCTTTTGTGCTTCTTCAACTACTGAGGTATTAAACCAATAATATTGACCTGCATCCTGATAGGCTGTCTCCAAATCCTGAGATCTACTATTGAGATATTGGGGATAGATCATCTCGATACGATCCTTTGAATTTATTTTTAGCGCACGTTGAATCGGGGAGTTATATTCTAAAACAGGAAAACAAGAATCGTAGTTGTTATTTATTAATTTGTTGAAGGCAGAATTTAGCCAACTGCTTTTGACAAATGGTGCTGTTGGATATAAACAACAGCCAAAGTCAAAGAGTTGCCCTCTTTGCCGATAGAGTTCAAGAACTTCTATTATAACCTCTATCGTAGTTGCGTTGTCATTTGCTTTTTCCGCTGTTCGCATAAACGGAACCTTGGCGCCAAGCTTTTTCGCAATTGTTGCAATCTCATCATCATCTGTCGAAACCATAACCTCATCAAAGATGTCTGAAGATAAGGCTG
>CALHUZ010000221.1 GCA_938039305.1 uncultured Saprospiraceae bacterium | reverse complement strand
GCAGGTGTATCACACGAGACTTTAGATCCATCTGATGAGACGGCAAGTGGAGATACAAAGGATGACGGGTTTAAAATGGAAGATGTTTTTACGGAAGGTGAAGTCAACAATGCTACAATTATTCTAAATGCTAATCGTACTGATAGCGACGCACACTGGGGCTTATGGTTCGATTGGGATCAGGATGGTCAAGCAGACCAGTACTATGGTGGACAAGCAACTATCAGCGGGTCTACAGAAGTTGAAATCCCTGTGACAATACCAGCAGGTATCAGTGGACGAAGAATAGCGATAAGAGTACGTACTTCTGTAAATGAAATCAAGGAAGAAAACTTTGCAGGTGATATTTACGAGCCTGGCGAAGTAGAAGATTATATCATAACAATAGACAATACTGAGATCTGTGCAAACGGTATAGACGATGACAAAGATGGACTTTTGGATTGTGACGACACAGAATGTGTAGACCAGTGCAAATCAGGTGAAACTGGTTCTGCAGGAAACGGAGGTCTTGAGAGTAATGAAAGACTTAATGACAAAATCACAAAGTCACTTTTTCAAAGAAGAATGAGAGGGCAAGCTACTGAATTAAGCAGAAGAGGTCTTTCAAGATTCCAACCGACATTTAACAGAGCAGTTGGCCCACTTCAATTAAGTGATCTCATCCCAGTTGATAAAATTCCTGGCACACAGACTTTTATAAACTCGCCACAACACTTAATCAGCCTTACGAATGCCGTTGACTTATTCGCTGTAGATGTATTTGAAAATGACAAAAGAGTTGCAGCCATGCTATCACTTGAGACAGTTGATGGCGTATATGAGCACACTAAGTATATCTGTGATAGACTAACAGGGTCTAAAGTTCTTGACATATTCAAGTATAAGATCGACGGTACAAACGAATTCATAATAGCAAAATTAGAATTGCCAGATGGCAACATAGAATACTCAGTAAGCTTTAGCATAAGAGAGACTACTGATGGCCATATGAATTTAGAAAGCTACTGGAATCTTGGTGACTACACTAAAGACTCGAGATTCATGAACTTCCAAATATGGGCGAACAATACAAGCAACCTATTCTCATTAACGACTGGAATCATTGACTTAATTAAGCAAAACTCAACGATTGACAATTACCTAATCGGAGATGCTCCTTCAGTATTTGTAAAGTCAGGTAGTATTGACAAAGGGAATCTACATCTGAACATAGTAAACAAGATAGGAGTAGAATATCTGGAGACAGCAGGAAACTTTAGCCTCACTGAGACTATGGAGCAAACAGATTATAACAATGTGATTCAATTATCTGGAGCATTAAATGAAGAAATCACTTTAGCTGTAGGAGATGTATACTACATGGGATTAGCATTCTACCATCCTGATTTTCAAGTAGAAGATGAAATATTCTTAGCCAATGGAGCTTGGGGATACTCAATAGAAGGAAGTAGTGAAGAAGTTACGACTTATGAAGTCCTTCCAACACAGACTTATAATGACAATCATTTTGAAGTTCAGAGAGCAGTGAAAGCATCAGGTCAAGTAAAAGACTTTATAAATTTCTATAGATCTTTCGATCCACGATTTACGAAAAGGGATCTTGATCAATATCAGAGCTTGAGCTTCACAGGAAGTGGAAACGCAACTTTGGAAATAGCTATTCTAAAAGAAGGTGCTGCTTCATGGGAAGAGCAAGGAAAGACAATAATAGAATTATCATCAGAAGACAGAGAATACACATTAGGAAAGTCGTTTTTCAAGAACATCAATGACGTCAGTAGTAGCTGGGACGATGTATACATGATCGTTGTTAACGTACTCGGTGATCACAATGAAGTGAAGCCATTTGACATGATGATTAGTGACTTCTACTTTGGACACAGAACAAAAGAACAATCATACGTTGTGTTCTCAGATGTAAATGTAATCGGCCCGAAGGTTGGGGATCATGTAGCTTCGGCTTCAGACGGAACTGATCTTGGACTAGTCAATATGTCAGCTGACTTTAAAGGAGTGACTGTTCCATTGACTATAGCAAACTTTGGATCTGGAGAAGTTATAGTAGACGATATTGAAATAATTGATCCATCAGGTACTTTTGAGATAATAGGATTCGAACCAGGATCTGTTCAAAGCGGTGATAGTCTTTCATTCGAATTAAGCTACCGCCCTGGTGCAGTAAATGTATCATCAGATGTACAAGTAAACATATATATGGATACAGATGAAGGATATACTATGGTTCCTGTTAATGTAAAGGCTCAAAGCGCATGTGTAGTTACAGATCACATATCAACTGATGATATAAAAGATGAGACCGAGCGTGAGATCATTGCGGTTGAATCGATAGCTTCAGATGCGCAAGTCACAGATGTTCAAAAACTTACTTACTCTGCTAATCAAGAGATATCATTGACTGCTGGATTTGAACTTGCTAAAGGTGGCACCTTACAATTAGTAATAGAAGACAAATGTTCAGTAAACCAATAATCAACTCTTAAACATTACAAATCATGATGATCACACAAAGAGAACAACAAGTACTTCAGCATATATCCTTTGGTTTAACTGACAAAGAAATAGCCAATCGACTATACATAAGTAGTCATACGATCATAAGTCACA